>CAZAOD010000055.1:0-6593 GCA_964486675.1 uncultured Planctomycetales bacterium
ATCGCCTGAAGAGCAGGAATCTAGAAAGAAGGCTTAAGGCGATCGAAGCTCTCAGAAAGTATGATGATCCAAGGGCCAGAGAAGTTGTTGAAATTTTTGATGATTTGATAGCGCGGATTCCCGAAAGCACAAGCAAAGAAAACCCTTACAAGAAAGAAATGAAGGCAGCTGATCTTTTGCCAGAGGCGTTAAAATTTCACAAGCAAGGATTTGATTTTGAGATAAAACATAAAGATGAAACTAGGAAAATGGGAAAAGTTCAGGAGATTGATGAAGGAACGGTTGCAACAACTAAAGGAGAGAATCCTCCTGATCATAGCGATGTCATTTCTCGCGTAGAGAGCTCCTACACATTAGGGGACATTAATTATATTCAGACTGATTACAAAATTGTTTATTGGACTGACGGATGGGTCGTCGATGTTCCGGAGAAGGTTGAGATCGTGCAAGGTCGATCGTTTAAAGAAATTCAAGCTGAAAAAGAAGCGAAAGCCAGATATCTTATTGAGAAGAGATTGGATTTTAAGTACCATAGCTTAATAACCCAAAGGGATATTCAGCAGGTCATTGATTTGCAAAATCAAGGATTTGATTTTAAAGTAGAATATAGGCCTTCTCGGACGGAGGAAGTTTTTATTCCGAAAACCATCGTAGGCTATCAGACTAATGGAACAAGTGGTGGATCAGGATATGACGGATGGGAAACCTATGCCATTGACTCAGAAGGAAACTACCATCTTGTCGAAAGAATGTCTCCGGTGGCTGCTGGCAGTGTTCCTACAGAAACCTTTGCAATCCCAGGAGATTACGAGACCATTATTATACCTGAATCAATTTTGATTATCAAAGAAGAAAGGATGGATGTTGGAAAAAATTCTTCTCCTGTCGGCGGTATCGACATGAACGAGATCTCTGTTGACCGGCAAGGGTCATCGAGCATTGATATCCAATTCGACCCTGTGATGATCGAGCAAATTCTTCAAAACGGGGTGGAAGGGTTTAGGCCAGTGATCATTGACCTAGTTCCGATTCACAGCATTTTTCCTCTTTTGGGTATTAAGGAAAAGGAAGAGGGGAAAGGAGCTGAGATATCTTTATTGAAGAAGTAAAATTAAAAGGGATGTTTTAAAATATCAAAGGACCGATGAGGGATTCATCGGTCCTTTTCCTATATTGACCTTATTTTGTAAGTACCCTATAATCATTTAATAAAAATATAAGGAATTATATTATATGCGTATTGTTTTGCAGAGAGTTAAGGAAGCGAGTGTCACCGTCAGCGGCCAGGTGGTAGGCCGGATCGGCAAAGGCTTGCTGGTTTTCTTAGCCGTTGCCAAAGAAGACACCGTAGATGACATCAGCTATCTTGTCAAAAAACTTATCGAGCTTCGCATCTTTGAAGACGCGCAAGGCAAGATGAACTGCTCGATTCAGGAAGCGCAGGGAGAGTTTTTAGTTGTTTCACAGTTTACACTTTTGGGCGCCTGCCAGAAGGGCAGGCGCCCTTCCTTTGACGCGGCAGCTGATCCCGTAAAAGGGGAAGAGCTTTACAATGCCTTTGTCGATGCGCTTAAAACTGCCGGTCAAAAGGTGGCGACCGGCCAATTCCGCGCAATGATGGATGTAGCGCTTGTCAACGACGGGCCCGTGACGTTTATTATGAGCACGTAATCTTACTGAGCGAAGCGCTCGCAAGTTACTGTGCGAATTTACCCCAGGAGCGAAAGCGACGCGGGGTTTCCATAAAAAGCAGAGGGTAGGGAGAAAGGTTTAGGCTGTCGGGGTTAGGAGATATTGGCATGATCAATAATGAAGCTTCAAAGGGTCAAGTTGTTTTGTATGGCAAAGACCTGAGAGTTCATCTTGAAAAAGAGACTGTTTGGCTTACTCAGAAGCAGATGGCTGTATTATTTGGCAAAGATACACGAACTGTTAATGAGCACATCCAGAATATTTTCAAGGAGCAAGAATTATCAAAAAAGTCAGTTATCCGGAAATTCCGGATAACTGCTTCTGACGGGAAATCCTATGAAGCAAATTTCTATAATCTCGATGTCATTATCTCAGTTGGATATCGTGTCAAATCAAAGAATGGAACTCGCTTCCGTATTTGGGCGACAAAGGTGCTCAGGAAGCATTTGGTTGACGGCTATACGATCAATGAAAAACGATTAAAAACGGCTGAGCATAAATATCTTGAACTGCAGCGCTCGATCAAGCTCTTGGGTAGCGTCGCTGGGCTTAATAACGTTTCCGATGAGGCCAAGGGGTTGGTCAAGGTCATCACCAAATACGGCCGCGCGTTGGACATTTTAGATGATTACGACCACCAAAAGGTTTTAGCCCCGAAGGGTACAAAAAAGGTTCGTTTCGCCTTCACCTATGAGCATGCTCAGGCGATCATTCAGGCGATGAAGCAGCAGTTCAAGGACTCTTCGCTTTTTGGCCAGGAAAAAGATAAGAGTTTCCAAAGCTCTATTAATACCATTCACCAGACTTTCAGCGGAAAAGACCTCTATCCGACAGTCGAAGAAAAAGCTGTGCATTTGCTGTACTTTGTCATTAAGAACCATAGTTTTATTGACGGGAATAAACGTATTGCGGCAGCGCTCTTTATTTGTTTCTTGCAGAAAAATGGCGTTCTCGCGCGCAAAGACGGCAGCAAGAGGATCGATGATAACGCGCTGGTCGCGCTGACTCTTTTGGTCGCGGCGAGCAAACCCGAAGAAAAAGATTTGTTGGTCAGGGTCATGCTCAATTTACTGGTCTAGTAGAAACGTTTTGGGGTTTTGGAAACAAGAGGAACGGAGGCGAAATATGAAAAAAGTGCGTATTATAGGCAAAGAACCGTGTCTTATCATTAACAGAGGAGCCTTTCACGATAACAAGCTAGTCTATGTCTTGCTTGCCAACCGCAGGGTTAGATATAAGCCTTATGATTTAAGATCAAGAATTGTTTACATTGGAACAACAAAAAGAGGCGCAGATCGATTTGCGGTCAGCGCTGTTGAAAGAGGAAGAGATGTTTTGTTCCGTCATGGGATTCATCAAATTAAGGTCTACACTGTAACGTGCCAAGGAGCAAGAGGGGTGAAAACCTGGAGAAAGTTAGAGGATGCCTTTCTCTATAATTTTCGAGAGTATTATGGTTGCAAGCCGCTTTTGAACAAACAGTGTGGTCCTCGGAGAAAAGAAGATGTCGCAACTTGTTTTCAAGAATCCAAAATAGAGAAGATCATAAAACATTTTTCTAATTTAAAGGAAAGATGATGATCGACGCGTTAACTTTTTAAGAGAAGGCGCAGGAGCTTGAAAGGCAGAGAATAAGTAGAAACGTTTTGGAGATTTCGCAGGGAGGGCTTGAGGACTAGTGCTAAACAGAGCAGGGGATGGGAGAAACGTTCTAAGGTTTTATTTTTCTTAAGGAGGCGAAATGAATGCATTAAATATTTTCTTTATTGCCAGCTCTGTTTTTGGTCTCGTCGTTGGACTTCTTGGCCTTAGAAAGATTCTCTATCCTGGTCAGCTTACTTTTGTCAAAGAAAACTCGCTAGCTCTTTTTGATTCGCTTGCCAAAAGTTTTGCGGATCTAACCATTCAGTATAAAGATAAGCCAGTTAATCAAGGTCTCGTTTTTTTAAAGGGATCAATTCTAAATACTGGAACAAAAGATATAAATGCAGGAATGATTGAAGATGGAATTAAGATAAATTTACCTGAAAAATTTCAGTGGCTATCGGCTAAAATCATTTCAGCGTCTCCTAGTCTTCAGGCTGAACTTATCATATCTGGGAATAGTATACATATATCGACAAAACTATTTCGCTGCAAGGAATTCATACGATTTGAAGCGCTTGCAGAAGTTCCGATCACATCTTCAAAGAAAGATAGCGACACTCTTGAAAACAAACTAGAAAAAGCTATTCAATTTACTCATCGAATTGCCGATACGCAGAAAATATTAATGAAAGATTTGCCAAAATCAGGAAAGGAATATGAACTTCCTAAGGTGGTATTCGTAGCTGCGTTTTTTCCGATAATTCTTTTTTTTATTGGATTGATTGTTGTTAGTTTTATTGGTGGACCGGTAAAGACTAATTTTATTATTAAAAATGATAAGAATGCGGCTACTGAGGTGGAAATTTTTTCAATCAGGAACGGTCAGCTTAAATTGAGAGGCATTAGTGATAAAAGTTTTAAGAAAACAATGTCAAGGGATGAATTTTTGAATCAGCAAGAATTGAAGCCAGTATTGGTAAGTGATTTGGATATAAAATCTCAACTTTTAATTTTAATACCAGCCAACTTTTTTTGTTAATACCATTTTTTCTTTTATATAAACGTCAAAGAGAAGGGAGAATGCTAAGAAAGTTGCTTTCCATTCCGGATGCTTAATTATTTAAATGTTTATTAAGTAAGAATTTTAAAAGTTAACCCCCACGTCGCTTGCGCTCCTGGGGTAAATTCGCACAGTTAAGTTATTTTCGCTATGCTCAATAACATAAGTGCTCATTTAATCGACACCCACGCTCATTTAGATCACGCCGATGACGCACAAGCGCAATTGCGCGAGGCCTTATATTTTCAAGGCCTTATATTTTTCTTGATAGCAGCCCAGCATGTTGTATAATATACATCAATTGATGTATATTTCACAACAAAGCGCAACAAAAAGGAGCAACGGTTGAGATTCCTTCTTAATAGCAAATTAAAGCAGAGGCTGTTCGGATATGTTTTTACTCACGAGAATAAGGATTTTTATGTCCGTGAGCTGGCCAGCCTGATCGGCGAAGACCCGGGAAACCTTTCGCGGGAGCTCAAGCGGTTGGAACGAGACGGGCTTTTTAGATCGGTATCTCGCGGCAGATCCAAATTTTACTCCTTGAATAAAGATCATTCCTTGTTCCCGGAGCTTAAGAAAATGGTTTTCAAGACCGAAGGCGTATCCGGAAGCCTGAAGGGCATTGTCGAGCGTTATGACGGCATTGTTTTGTGTTTTATTCACGGCTCATACGCGCGAGAAGAGGAAAAGGAAGGTTCTGATATTGATCTGATCGTTGTTGGGGAGTTTCCGCGCTCAAGTTTTACGCGTGATATCCGCGCACTGGAAACAAAACTTGGCCGCGAGATCAATTTTTCATCTTATGCGCTTAAAGAATTTGATAAAGAGGTTAAAAAGCAAGGAAGTTTTCTTTATCTTGTTATTAAAGAAAGAACAGTTGTCTTGAAAGGTAGCCTCTGTGCCGGATAAATTGATCGCGAAGTTAGAAAAAGAAGGAAAGCTCGCGAAGCAAAAGAGCGGTTTTGTGCAAGTCGAGGCCTTGCTCAAGGAGGCTATTATCGATCTGTCGCAAGCCAAAAAAGTTCTGAGTGTTGCTGAACGGGCGACCTATGTTTTGGCGTATATGGCGATGCTTAAGGCCGGAAGAGCTTTGTTGCTCTCTCAAGGATACAGGCCTGTTGATGGCGCGCAACATAAGACCGTTGTGGAAGTCACAGGAGCTATCCTCGGTGAAAAGTATACGGACCTGACCCTGCAATTTGAAACAATGCGCCGTAAGCGTAATGTCCTGACGTATGAAGCCGGAGGGCTATTATCGGCATCAGAAGCCAAAGCGGCTTTCGAAGATGCTGTTTTATTGCTAAAAGAGGTTTTAAAAGAGGTCAAGGCCAGAAATCCGCAACTTGATCTAAAATTTTCATGACAACCCTTATCGACACCCACGCTCATTTAGATCATACCGACGACGCGAGGCTGCAACTTCAGGAAGCAGTCGAAGCGGGCGTTTGCGCGGTCATTGCCGCGGGCGTTGACTTGGCCGCGAATCAAATCCATTTGAAGCTCGCCAAGGAATGTCAGAACCCGCGCATATTTTTAGCTTTTGGCATTCATCCCGGCAACATCGTGACACCGCAAATTGAGCCGACGCTTCAATTCATCCGCGAGCACAGAAGCGAAGCCGTGGCGATTGGCGAAATTGGATTGGATTATTGGTACCAGATGGTCAAAAAAAGCGATGAGCGCAAGAAACAACAACGTGAAGTCCTTCAAGCGCAATTGGACTTAGCCAAAGAATTTGACCTTCCTGTTATCATTCACAGCCGGGGAGCGTGGCAAGAGTGTTTTGATATGGTAAAAGCGTCCGGCATTACGCGCGCGGTCTTTCATTGGTACAGCGGGCCGCTGGATGTCTTACAAGATATTTTGGCCAGCGGATACCTTGTTTCGGCGACACCGGCACTGTTTTATAGCCCACAGCTTCAGGAGGCGGTGAAGTTTGCGCCCATTGAGCAGACTATGATCGAGACGGACACGCCTGTGGTGTACCGCTTAAGCGAAGAAAAAAGTTTTAAAGCCGGACCAAAAGATGTATTCTTTACGCTTGAGGTTTATGCTAAACTTAAAAATCTGGGTAAGGAAAAGGCCGCGGACATTTTAAACGCGAATGCCAAAAAATTTTTTAATTTACCGTTATGAGCGAATTTCGAGTCTTAAGTAAACAGATTATCGCCCCCGAAACCAAGCGCATGGATATCGTGGCACCTGCTATCGTGCAAAAGGCAAAGCCGGGGCAGTTCGTTGTCGTTATGCC
>CAZAOD010000055.1:6603-9860 GCA_964486675.1 uncultured Planctomycetales bacterium
TGCCGACCGAAAAGTCACAGCGCCTAGCACTTCCTATCGTGGAGGCGAGCGCGCAAAAAAATGCTATCACGCTTATTTTTAAAGAACAGACACCATCGCAAAAAGCGCTTGGTAATCTTGCCATTGGCGAAAGTGTTCACGCAGTCTTAGGACCTTTGGGACATCCTATCTTGGAAGAGGCGCAAGGCATTGTCGTCTGCATCGGCTATGAACTTGGCATCGCGCAAATCTTGCCGTTGTGCCGTCATTATCAGAAAAAAGGAAATAAAGTTTTTGGGATCCTGGGTGCGGCCACGCGAAAAACCATTATTCTTGAACCTGCGATGCGCGTCAGCTGTCATAGCGCGTTTGTTGTCACAGCGGATGGTTCTGCAGGTAAAAAGGGAAGCGTTGTCGATATGCTGCGCCAGACGATCACAGGACATAGCATTGATCAAGTGTATGTCGCGGCGAATACCGCTCAGATGCAGGATGTTGTGGCTTTTTGCCGTCAAAGCAAGATCAAGGTTTGTGTCGTCGTAAGACCGCTCGCGCTCAGCGGGATCGGATTTTGCGGAACAGATGAAGTGAAGGTAGGTAAAGAGTATTTACTTGTTTCCACAGACGGGCCGGTTTTTAACGGAGAGATCTTTGACTTTGGCGTGTATCAAGCAAAAGAAGAAAGTAGTCTTGCATGAAAAATAGTAAAACATCTATCGGAATTCAACCCGCGGCAAAACGCGTTAAGAATTCTTCGGAAGTTATTTTAGGCTTTAACAAAAAACAAGCCATGCTGGAAGCGCAGCGTTGCCCGCAATGTTCGCAACCCGAGTGCGTGAAGGCTTGTCCTTTGGGCGTGGATATTCCAGGATTTATTCGTCTGATCCGTGAAGGGGATCTTGCTAAGGCGCTGCAAAAGATCCGTGAAGACAATAGCCTCACGGGTATTTGCGGGCGATTATGTTCCGCTCCGTGTGAAGCATCGTGTATTTTAGCCAGGGATGGCGGACAGCCGATCGCCATTAAACATCTGGAGCGCGCGGCGTTCGATTTAGGTAATGTTCGCTTGCAAGAAATTTTTAACGCGCAGGCGAGTAACAAGAGCGCTAAGAAAGTCGCGGTTATCGGTAGTGGTCCGACAGGATTGATGGCGGCTGCGAATCTGGTCGAGGATGGCCATAGCGTCACAATTTTTGAAGCGTTAGATAAAAGCGGCGGCATGCTGCGGTATGGCACGTGTGATTTTCATCTGCCGCAAAAGGTTTTAGACGCTGAGATTGATTATGTGCGCTCGCTGGGCACAACGTATGTTCATAATGCCTTGATCGGGCAGGAGCAGATGATCGCAGAGCTTTTGCTCAATGATTTTCAAGCGGTCTTGATCGCCACAGGCCTTGGGTTTGAAACAGGCGCGCAAGCCGCGGACCGCAGTATCAAAGGTGTGATCACGGGACAGGAATTGTTGTTTCGTGTGAATTTTTTGTCCAACCATGAACCTACAAAGGCCGTTCTACCATCTTTGGGGCAAAAGGTTGTCGTGATGGGTAGCAGCCTTGATGCGATGGAGTGCGGCCGGCTTCTTTTGCGGTTAGGTAAAAAAGTAACGTTCGTGCATGAAGGAAGCGATGATGAACTGCCATTTCCGGAAGAAGAAAAGATGCTCGCTCAGGAGGAAGGCTTGATGTGGGAGGGTTTTGCCAAAGTTGTGAACATTACGCAAGATAAAACTGGTGCTGTTGCAGGTGTACGCTGCGCGCGGCTTGATTTTGCTGATCAGGATGGAGATTGGATATTGATGCCAGTTAAGGATTCGGATTTTATCATTGACGCGGAGACGGTCGTTATTTGCGGGCTTTACGAAGCGAACACGTCGTTTACGCGCTTGGGTGACGGATTAAAGGTCAACAAGCAAGGATGTCTTGCCGTGAAAAAAGATCAGTGCGCGACGAACTTGAAAGGTGTTTTTGCTGCCGGCGGGGTCACGCAGGGCGTGATGCCGCTTGCACAGGCGCTCGCGCAAGGCAAGAAGGCGGCCAGAGAGATCGATGAATATTTTCAAAAGGCATAAAAGATATGATAAAGCAGATCACGGCTCAGGATATTCGCGCTAAAAAAAGACGGAAACAAAAGATCGTGATGCTCACGGCTTATGATTATTCCATGGCGAAGATCGTAGACGCGGCTGGAGTGGACGCGATCCTGGTCGGGGATTCTCTGGCTAATGTCATGTTGGGACTATCCTCCACCAGCGACGTCACGACCGATCAAATGATCTATCATTCAAAGGCTGTCGCGCGCGCCGTTACGCGCGCGCTTGTTATCGGAGATATGCCGTTTGAGGCGTATCAAAAAAAGCCGCAAGACGCGGTGAAGAACGCGAAGCGTTTTATCAAAGAGGGCGGATGTCAGGCGGTGAAGATCGAATGGTTTGAAGGTTGCATTGCCGTTGCTAAAAAAATTATCGCCAGCGGGATCCCTGTCATGGGCCATGTGGGGTTGACGCCGCAAACGGCTGCCGCCTTGGGGGGATTTAAGGTGCAGGGCAAGGACGCAGAGTCCGCGAAAAAGATTATCGCGCAGGCGCTGGCTTTCCAGCGGTGCGGATGTTTTGCTATTGTTTTAGAATGCATTCCGGATAAGATCGCCGGAGAGATCACCAAAGCCCTCAAGATCCCGACGATCGGCATTGGCGCGGGTGTTCATTGCGATGGACAAGTTTTGGTCATTCATGATATTTTAGGATTATTTGATCGGTTCCGTCCCAAGTTCGTCAAGACCTACGCGAACGTGCGGGCTGTGATGCAAAAGGCGATCGCGGCTTACGCGCAAGACGTGCGAGCGAAAAAATTCCCGACACGTAAGCAATCATTTACGATCAAGCCCGATGAGTTCAATAAACTTAAAGACCGATAGGAGTTTTTTGTATGCGCAAATGTCCTTTTTGTGCCGAAGAGATCCAGGACGATGCCATCAAGTGCCGCTGGTGCAATGAATTCTTGGCCGCGCAGCCTGTGGCCAAGGCCCGATGGTACAACAAGACATCGACGATCTTTGTCGGATTCTTAGTACTAGGCCCGTTGGTTTTGCCTCTGGTGTGGACCAATCCCCGTTACAGCCAGCAAAAAAAGATCATCGTTTCTGCGCTGATCATCGCGGCAACAATACTAATGGTCTATGCCGCTGGCGCTATGATGAAGCAGATGCAGGACCAATACAAAATGCTGTTCTGATCCTTGTGATACATGTGCTACCCTCAGCAGATCCCGCATTAAGGCTCT
>CAZAOD010000056.1:0-9769 GCA_964486675.1 uncultured Planctomycetales bacterium
CTGCCTCACGATAACTTAAAGAGCGGCTATTCTCTTCCACAACGCGCCGCCAGGACCCAAAATGCATCTCATAAACCGCGATAGGCGCTTTCAGGTTGTTGGCCTGCTGGCGTTTTTTCATCCAGGATTGATCGTGCCATGTATATTGCAGATCCCAAACAACGGACGCGGTCTTAGGTGGAACTTCCGTGTAAAAAGCAAAAGGATCCGCTTTATCAATGCGATAATTATTATATTTAGAAATAATATGATATTTATACGTGCAGCCCTTATCCAGCCCGGGAACAAAGCCTTCCCAGATGCCAGAAGAGTCCCAGCGCACACCCAAAGGGTGCGCTGTCTTGCTCCATTGATTAAAGTCGCCCTGAACAAAAACGCTGTGCGCGTTAGGGGCCCAAACAGAAAAATGCACGCCTTTTTGTCCTTGGTGCTCAATAAGATGCGCGCCAAGCTTTTCGTAAAGCCGAAAATGCGTGCCTTCCTTGAAAAGATAACTGTCGTTTTCAGTAAAAAAAGGAATGCCGTGGATGATCGTGCCTGGATCGGATGTCATACTCTCACAAGAAGTTCTTCGATGTTAATGGATATTGGATAGTGACGTCTTTGATCATAAGGAATGGTGCTATTGTATCGGAAATCCCTTTGTTTTTCCATTCTATTTTTTTACGAAAACATACTGCGCTCTTTTAAAAATGTTATAATGTTTTCAATGAAAGATGCTTATTTTATTGGTATTGATGTCGGTGGCACAAAGATCGCGGGAGCGCTGATCAGCGCTCAAGGCAGGATCCTGGCCCGCACAAAGCTTTCTTCCCCTAAGAACGCGCGCTCTTCACAGGTCATCCGTGTTATCGCAGGTGTTATTCAAGAAATTCTAGAAGAAAAAAGGGTCCCGCGAAAGGCCATCAAGGGTATCGGCATTGGCATCCCAGGCGTTGTGGACGCAAGGCGCAAAAAGATCATCACAACACCCAATATAGGCCTTTCAAGTGTGGCCTTGGCACGCATCTTAGAGCGGCGCTTTCATATAAAGACCTTTCTTGAGAATGACGTTAATCTTGGAACGCTGGGAGAAAAATATTTTGGCGTTGCCAAAAAAGCGCGTCACGTGATCGGCCTTTTTCCAGGAACAGGGATCGGTGGCGGGATCATTATCAACAACCAACTATTCAGCGGCGCGCATGGCGCGGCCGGAGAGCTGGGTCACATGACCCTGCGGCTTAATGGCCCTTTATGCGGCTGCGGCCATCACGGCTGTTTAGAGGCTCTTGCCAGTCGCTGGGCTATCGAGCGAGATATCCACAAGGCGATACGCGAAGGACAAAAAACGATCATTAAAAAATTAGTCAAAAATAAATTTGGAGTTATTAAAAGCGGCGTGCTTAAAGAAGCGCTTAAACGTAATGACCGAATAACAAAAAAGATCCTTACAGAAAAAGCGATGGTGATCGGTCAAGCATGCGTCAGCTTGCGTCATGTCTTTGACCCCGAAATGATCGTGCTGGGTGGTGGACTGATCGAAGCCTGTGGCCATTTTATGCTGCCGATCATCAAAAAGTCTGTCAGCGCAGATCGCTTTTTCAACAAGATAGAACCCTGCCCTGTTGTCGCATCAAAACTCGCAGATGACGCTGTTCTCCTAGGAGCGGCGGCGCTTTTCAAGCTCGTCAATGCTGCGCCCTAAACGGATCGAATCGATCAAAAGAGAAGGAAACTTCTTTGCGCGCATAACGCTCAGATTTTGGCGAACATCATATGCCAGACAAAAACGCTGTACTTTCAACCTTCCGCGATGAACATCTAAGATCATATAAGAAGCTTTTTGTTTGCCGTTAAATGACCGTCCCACGCTTCCGGGATTAAGAAATCGGATCTTCATGATCGTCTTATCCCATCGATAATGAGAATGCCCGAATAAAACAATATCAGCGCGCGCCGCTTTTGCCAGAATTTTCAAGCGCTTGATCGACGTCCGAGGACCAACGATCTCATCTATGTCCAGCGGGCTCGCGTGAACCAACAAAAACCGTATCCCCTGGCGTGAGATCATACGACTGACAGGAAGGGCTTTTAAATACTTTTTATTACGCTCGCTGAGGGAGCGGCAGGCCCAACGGAAAGAAAAATATTTTGCGGGAGCTTTCTGTGTGCGCCATTTTTTCTGCAGAACAGGGAACGCCAAGACCTTTTGATCATAATTACCAAGGACACTTTTTACTTGATGTTGGCGAAAAGAATTCACAACCTCATTGGGAAACGGATTGTAGCCAACACTGTCGCCAAGATCCCAAAATTCTTTAACGCCTTGCTGATGCGCGTGGGTCAAAACAGCCTGAAGGGCGGGAAAGTTCGCGTGAACGTCAGAAACAACAGCGATCTTCATTATCCACCATAAGAACGAATCAAATGTTCCTGAATATTAAATTTTTCCTTGGATTCCTTCGGGCGAACATAAACTTCTTTGGCGGTTAAGATGCGCGTTTTGACATTATCTTTCCAATAAAGCTGCATTTGCTCAGAAAGCTGATCAGTGATCTCTTGTTTGTGGATCTCGAACAAAAGCTCAACGCGCCGATCAAGATTGCGCCGCATCCAGTCAGCAGATGATAAAAAAACACGCTCATCAGAGTTGTTGTGAAAGATATATATGCGTGTATGCTCCAAGAAGCGGCCGACAATACTTTTTACCTCGATGTTCTCGCTCAAGCCTTCCACGCCAGGGATCAAACAGCAGATCCCGCGCACCAAAAGCTTGATCTTCACGCCCGCGCAAGAGGCTTCGTACAGCTTCTGGATCATCTTTGGATCTTCTAACGAATTCATTTTGGCCAGGATCAAACCATTGCGGGAACGCTTTTGATATTCGATCTCTCGATCAATAAGTTCAAAAAAATACCCCCGCAGATCATACGGCGCGGAGACGATCCTCTGCCAGCGTGACGGCAGAGAGTAGCCGGTGATGACATTGAACACTTCAGAGATATCGCGGGCAAAATCATCATTGGCCGTAAAATATCCTATGTCAGTATAAAGACGTGCTGTTTTCTCGTTATAATTTCCCGTTGACAAATGGACATAGCGACGAATGCGTCCTTCTTCCTTGCGGATGATCAATGTCATTTTTGAATGTATCTTCATGCCGGAAAAACCATAGATCACATGACATCCAGCTTCTTCGAGCTCCTTGGACCAGTTAATATTGCGCTCCTCATCAAAGCGCGCCTTGATCTCAACTAAAACTGTAACCTGTTTTTTATGACGCGCAGCAGCCTTGAGGGCCTGGATGATGGCAGAGTCTTCGTTTGTGCGATAGAGCGTCATCTTGATCGCGAGAACATCCTTATCCTGAGCGGCTGCTTGCAGCAGGTCCACCGTCGGCTGAAAAGACTGGAAAGGCAAATGAATAATAAAGTCCCCTTCCTTCATGCGGTCAAAGATATTGTCATATTCCATCTTCTTAAGATCATATGACGGATAGAACAGCTTTGGCATATTGGCCTGCGCGACAAGCTCGAATAAATATGTTAAATCCAGATCCCCATTGACAAGCGTAGTTTGTTCTTTGTCAAAAGAGAGAATCTGGCATAAAAATTCCAATAACTCTTCATTGTGGTTCTTTTCAGCCTCGAGACAAACGACTTTAGCCTTGGGACGTTTCTTGATCTCAGAGGCGATCGCCTTCAAGAGATCTGCTGAATATTCTTCTTCCCCTGACATTTCGCTGTCACGCATCAAGCGAAACGCAAAACATGCCGCGACGTCAAACCCATTAAAGAACTTAACGATAAATTCCTTGATAAGGTTTTCGATCAAAAGAAAAGTTGTTTCATCTTTTTCAGAAGGCATTCGAACCAGACGAGGCAAATTCTTAGGTATTGGAATAATAGCAAAAAAAGATTCTTCATTGCGCTTTAGAAGAACCGCCAAGGCCATTGTCTTGGAAGGAAGCGCGGGAAAAGGCCTGCCAGGGTCAACAGCCATGGGCGTTGCGATCGGGAAGATCGTGTTGTCAAAATAACGCTTAGCATATTTCTGTTGCTCGAAAGAAAGGTCGGCAAAAGCACGGATACAGATCTCTTTTTTCTCGAGCTCAGGACGTAATGTGTCATGGTAAACGCTATAACAAGACTTGGTCAGCCTGTTCGTTTCTTTCTGAATGCGCTCAAAAACTTCCTGAGGGTAATATCCATAAGCGTCTTTTTTGTTGAACTGCGAGTCGATCAACCGTTTCAGCCCAGCCACACGAACCATAAAAAATTCATCAAGATTGTTAGCAAAGATCGCCAAGAACCGAACCTGCTCCAGCAAAGGATTGTGAGGGTCTGTAGCTTCTTCCAAAACCCGCTCGTTGAACATAAGCCAACTAATGTCGCGGTGGATAAATCGATCCATAGATTTTTTATTCTTTTCTTCCATGTCAATCCTTAACAACAAGACGGATCTTGCTGCCTGTGATCTCTTCAAAAAGTTCTTTCTTTTCTAGAAAATCCATCCGTTCAACTAAAAAATTTTCCCGGGTATGCACGATCAAAGCCAGATCGCTAGGACTTTCTACGTCAACATCAACGCTTTTGGCCTTTTGCCGATGCGTGCTATCAAGCGCGTTGGCCATGCGCAATAACGACGAAAGCTTCTGGATCAGGATCTGATTCTCAAAAGGCAGTAAACCATAAAGATAGTGTGTTTTGGTTGGCGTCGCTTTGCGATGATAGCGGGCGATACAGGCGATCGTCCTAACCTCTTCATCCGTTAAGCGAAAGAGGTTCAACGAGCTAATGATATACTCACTATGCTTATGATGCGCCCGATTGTTCACAAAAATACCAATATCATGGAGGTAGGCTGCCAGGATCAGATATAAAGACTCCTCCTCTTTCAATCCCAAGTGATCCTTAAGCTTGTCGAATAAAGATTGAGCTATCTGAGCGACATGCTTAGCGTGATTTAGGTCCAAATTATAGCGATGGCAAAGATTGGTCGCAACAGCGACCAGCTGATTGGTTTTATCGTATTTCTTGGAAACCTCCAGGCCAGACAATAAGCTTGCCAAAATCGCCTCAGAAAGGGATGTTTGCAGAACATAAATATAATTCTTGCTGATCAGCGTAAAAAATTGCTGGAGGATCGTCGCGTAAGCTTCCAGTGTTTCTGAAATATTCAAAGGGATCTTATAGTGCTCCAAGATCGTTTCGGGACTTTTTCCTGTGATCGCTTTAAGGATGTTTTGGGTATCGCTTTTCGTCAGCTGAAAGAAATCAGACGTGATCTTTTTTTCCGGCAAGATATTCTGAACGTAAAAATAATTTTCATTGATCAAAACGATATCATCCAGCTGAATACGAGGAATGCTTTTGGATAGATAAATAAACTCGTTTTCAATGCATTCCTTAAGAGCTTCCGCGTTCTCTTCTCGACTTCCATCAAGCTTGTTAAGAAGTTGTTGCAGGCGCATCGTGCCTATGGAAAGCCCGGAATTCATCAACGTGAATCCTTTGCGCATTACGGAGATATCCAGGCTGCCACCGCCAAGCTCCGCGATCAAAAGGTTCTTTTCGTGCACCGGATAGGCTTTTTCTAAACTAAAGGACAGAAAAGAATCAATATAAAAAACAACATCGCCAACGTTGAGGACATCGATATCAAAACCTGTTTTGCGCTTGATCGTGTCCAGAAAAATATTGCGGTTACCGGCTTCCCGAACGGCCGTCGTCGCAACCGCCTTAATCTTCTGAACTTCGTATTGCCGCAACACTTCTTTATACTTTTCCAGGGTGCTGATCGTCTGATTGATCATATCCTGAGAAATACGCCCTTTTAAGAATGTACTACGTCCGATCGGCAAAGGGTTCTGCAAAGATTCCAAAATGTGAATGCTTTGCCCAACCTCTTCCCCAATCAAAAGGCGGATCGTGTCTGACCCAATATCAATAACACCTGCGCGCATTTTTATCCTTTAATTATTCTTGGTATCAATGGTGGATGTGGATTGTAGCACAAAACCTAGCGGCTGGAAATATTAAAATCGGCAAGGCCTAAAACGAGTAAACAAGCGAAGAAATAAGGCGAATATCATTTTTTTTAGCTGTCCCACCTGGAGCATTATTAAAATCATCAATCAGGCTCATCCGCAAAGACCAATGCTGATCTAAAGGCGCAGTAAAGGCCGCCTCCGCATGGACGCGGTAATCCTGGGTATTCTCAGGGGAAATGAACAAAGTAATATCCTGAGATATTTTTGATCTTCCCCACAACCCTTTCTCAAGAAATAAACGCGGCGTTAAAATATTTCGCTGAGTATTTTCTTCTGTGTCGGCATAATCAACGTATTCAAAACCAGCTCCAAACTCAACAAAAAACCTAAACCTCTCTCCTGCCGCGAACCAATATCCCAACCCTAAAAAAGGTGTTATACGGCTGTCAATATTGGCAAAACGGTCATGCGTCCCTTCAACGCTGTAAAAATTGTACCATTTAAGGCTCGGCGTAAAACTAAAAGCATACCGTAAAAGTCCATTAAACCGCTGGGTGTCCATCTTTTTGTTCGTAGAAGAATACAGACTGTCCGCCCTGAGGGTAAATTCATTATTGACGGTCTTTCGATTCAAGAGCAGCCGCCCGGATGTGCGCAGCTTCTCCGTGTTGCCATGCGACATGCTATAGCCAAAAGAAAACTCCTTTTTCCAGATCTTCTCTTTTTTTGTCTGATCAGGCGCTTGAGACAATTTCTGGCCGTTCTGTGAAGACGCTTTTGGCCCAACGATCTTCTCAACAAACTCCTTGCTGATCGTCAATGTGCCCAGGCCCTGCGTCTTGACAACAACCTTTTGATCGTCTTGCTCAACGATGTCTCCGCTGATGCGATCTTGATTTTTAAGATGGATTTCTTCGGCAAGGGCTTGGCCGCCGCACAAAAAGAAACAGCCAAGCCATAAAATCGATAAAAAGAAGGGGAAATCACTTCGCTTCATTTGATCTCTTGGGCCAACAAGACGATTTCATCAAGCATTTTCTGGCGATCAGCATCAGAAACTGAAGCTACAGAATTAAAATATTTTTGGGCGATCAGCGTCATACCGCAGAAGCTTGCCAAGCTTTGGCCGATCGTGATATTCATAGCGTTAAAGACGCCTGTTGTCTCACACACAGCCTTTGGCGCGTTCATGGTCGCAACGACCGCGACCTTTTTCCCGGGCAGAAGACCTTTCGCGTCTTGTGAATACGCAAACCCGACACTTAACACGCGATCAATATATCCGCGAGCTATCGCTGGCAAACTATTCCACCACACAGGAAAAATAAAGATAAGGACATCCGCCCAGCGCACATGATCCTGCTCGAGCTGAACATCCGCGGCTACATTCTGCTGATCCATAAGTTCAAAATCTTTAGGTCTGAGGACAGGGTCAAAATCCATATCATAAAGATCCCTAACGCGAACGTCATGATGACACTCTTGCAATGCGCGCGTCAGCGCTTCTAAGATCGCATGATTAAAACTTTTTGGATTAGGGTGACTATAAATAATAAGGCAATTCATAAAATAACGATCCTTAATGGATTAGAGCCTGTCTATTGTTTTCCCAATGGAGAATCCTTCGCCAAGAAAACTTCCAACACCATGGTAAGTGCGCGCCTCTGGATCGAACAAAATAGGTTTAATAAGCTCGACATCGACAACGCCTTTGTCGTTAAGCATGTTTTCTTCGGCCTTAACATCCATGATCTCGCCGATAAACTGGGTATGAAGGCCGATCTCGACGACATGCGAAACCTTGCATTCTAAGGTCAACGGAAACTCTTTTACATAAGGAGCGTCAATCTTGTCGCTGGCAATAGCCGTCAAGCCTGTCTTAGCGAACTTGTCCATGGTCTTTCCTGAGAACATGCCGCAATAATCTGCCTCCTTCACATAACGCTGGGACGGCACATTAACAGTAAAGGCTTTCTTTGTCATAATGCTCTGATGAGAATACGTCTGTTTGCGCAAAGATATCGCCACACAAGGAGGCTGCGAACAACAAATGCCTCCCCAAGCAACGGCGGCCATATTAGGTTTTCCTTGCTGATCATAGCTTCCGATGATCCATGTAGGCGTAACAAAAACAAGAGGTCTTGCTCCTAAAGATCTTTTCATTATCTACCTCCTTTGATCATTGCTTTGTTTCTTTTTCTGTCGCGATATTTAAGCGATTAATGCCTATCCCGCTAAGCAGGTCCAAGACAGAAACGACATCTTGAAAATATGTCCCTTTATCCGCCGAAAGAATGACCCCTACCCGCGGATTATTCTGGAATTTCTGCTTCATTTCTTTTTTCAGTTCCGCTGTGTTAACAAGCTTGTCGTCTAAATACATCGGTCCTTCGCGTGTCACGCTGATCGTCACGGCATCCTCTTGGAAAACATCGCTGCCATGAACAGCTTTGGGCATGTCCACCAAAAAAGAAGATGTAGAAATATAGCTTGCGGTCACCATAAAGATGACCAAGAGAACAAGGCTGACATCGACCAAAGATGTCACATTGATCTCTGAAACGATCTCGTCGCCCGAATCTTGCGAGATAAAACGTCTTGCCATTTCAACCTTACTGTTTTTTCTGTCTGATCCGGTTCATGTACGCGACAACAACAAGCCGCGCAAAATTTTCCGCGCCAACGATGATCTTCTTAATAGAGCGCATAAAATAATTGTAAGTCACGACCGCCGGAATGGCCACAAGCAGCCCTAAGGCTGTTGTGACAAGAGCTTCGGAAACACCGGCCATAACTACGGTCGCGTTCCCTTTGGCGCTCTGCGATAGGCTATGAAAAGCATGAATAATACCCCAAATGGTCCCAAACAATCCGATAAAGGGTGCTGTGCTTCCCAGGGTTCCCAAGACCGATGTTCGGCTCTCCAAGGACAATTTTTCTTCCGATAAAGCGACTGTAAGGCTTTCTTCAAAATCAAAGCCGATCTTTTTCATACCCTGAATAATCTCAAAAGAGATCTTGGCGGCGGAAGATCGATCCTGCTCTAAAATAGCTTCCACTTGTTCGTAAGCGCCACGCTGAAACGCCTCTCCCACATCCTGCTTTAATCGATCAATACGTCCTCTTTTCTTATGAAGAACGATGCTGCGCTCCAAGATGATGGCCACGGAAATAACAGACAGCAAAAGCAACACCCAATTGATCCATTCAGCGCCTGTCGGTATCAATGCCATAAATCTCTGTGTGATCATAAAAACCCCATTCTGTAATTAGCAACAAATTTAAATTGCCCGAACTGGACGCCAGACGAACTTCACAACTCCAAGTAATACATATGGTTGTGAAAATTTACACGCGCAGAAGCAAGAAACAATTAATCCGTTTTGGCGATCCTTTGCCTGAGAAACCTCAGCGGGCAAAGCGTATTTATCAAAATGTTATCTACGAAGGCCTGAAACTTCAAGCCTTTATCAATAACGGCTCTACCAGAATAACCTGGGCGCAAGCCCGTAAAGAGTTAAAAATTTCAGAATCCAAGTTAGCACACTTATTGAAAATAATCAATCAGTTACCGGCCGATTTCGTCGAGAAAATGAGATCCTGCGATGATCCGGAAATGCTGAAAATCTTCACCGGCCGTAAACTACTGCAAATCTCTCGCCTTAAAACCGAGAAAGAACGCAAGAACGAAATTGAACGGCTGCTACCCCCTCCTTAAATATTTATTAATTTTAAGTTTTAGTATATCTTCGTTTCTTTTCTTAATTTCGCACTGCCAGATACAAAGATGATCCCATC
>CAZAOD010000057.1:0-9369 GCA_964486675.1 uncultured Planctomycetales bacterium
CCTCCATAGGGATCTGATAGGTCGAGCCACCGACACGACGTGACTTTACCATTTGTCGTGGACGAACATTATCGATCGCTTTAGCAAAAGTTTTAACAACATCTTCTTCGCCTGTTTTCTTTTTAAGGATATCTAACGCGCCGTAAACGATCCGTTCAGCCAACGTCTTCTTTCCTTCGATCATAACAATACCGATAAAAGTGCCGATCAGTTGATCGTTATATTTTGCGTCAGAGGGTGCAGCGCGCTTGTTAGCTCTTCGTCTTCTCATTATTTATCTCGCTTTGATCCATACTTTGACCGTGATCGTTTACGGTCTTTAACGCCGGTCGTATCCAATGTTCCGCGAACAATATGATAGCGGACACCCGGTAGATCTTTCACGCGACCGCCGCGAACAAGGACGATCGAATGTTCCTGCAAGTTATGTCCTTCGCCAGGAATATATGATGTAACTTCCATCTTATTTGACAAGCGAACTCTGGCTATTTTGCGTAACGCCGAATTTGGCTTCTTTGGCGTCATGGTCTTCACTTGCAAACAAACGCCTCGCCGTTGCGGGCAATTCGTGAGCGCCGGAGATTTACTCTTCTTGCTTTTGAGATTCCGGCTCTTTCGTATTAACTGAGAGATCGTCGGCATATTTTACCATTTCTATATTTTTATATTCTTTAAAACCTGTCCCTGCGGGAATCAAATGACCTACAATAACGTTCTCTTTCAGGCCACGTAAAAAGTCCACTTTACCAGAAGTTGCTGCGTCTGTCAAGACCCTTGTCGTCTCCTGGAAACTCGCGGCAGAAATAAAACTTTCCGTCGACAAAGAAACCTTTGTAATGCCCAATAGCAGCGGTGTTGCAGAGGCTGGTTTTCCTTTTTTCTTTAAGACCGCCTCATTCGCCTTCTTGAACAAGATCTTATCCACTTGTTGTCCGACGAGAAAATCCGTATCACCAGATTCTTCGATCTTGACCTTCTTTAACATCTGCCCGATGATCAGCTCGATATGTTTATCGCTGATGCGCACACCCTGAAGACGATAAACCTCCTGAACTTCGTTGAGCAAATATTCCTGCAAAACTTTATCGCCTGAAACGCGCAAAATATCATGAGGAACAACTGGCCCTTCGGTCAATTGTTGACCTGCGAAAACGCGATCCCCTCTGTAGACATTGGGATGTTTGCCGTGCGGTAGCACGTATTCTTTGGTCATGCCTGTTTGGCTGCGGATAATGATCTTGCGCGATCCCTTACGGTCCTCACCAAACTCAACAAACCCATCGATCTCGCTGATGATCGCCGGCTCTTTTGGACGACGAGCTTCAAAAAGTTCAGCGACGCGCGGCAAACCACCAGTAATGTCGCGTGTCTTGCCGGATGCGCGAGGGATCTTTGCAAGCAACTCACCTGCGCCAACTTGTTTTTTATCATGAACAAGAATGTGGGCTCCGACAGGAATGGAATAGATACCCAAAACTTCCATCTTTTCGTCTGTAACAATGATCTGAGGATGGAATTCTTGTTTGTGTTCGACAACAACGCGCTCAGTAACGCCCGTGATCGGATTTTGTTCGTTCTGGATAGTGACATCTTCTTTGATGTCTTCAAAATTGATAATACCTTTAACTTCCGTAATGATCGGGATCGTATATGGATCCCAGTTGACAAAAATAACACCTTTCTTGATCGGCGCCCCATCCACAAATTTTAAAACAGCACCTTGCACTAAAGGATAACGCTCGAACTCCCGTCCAAACTCATCATTAATGCTAACGGAACCGTTACGATTTAAAACAATATATTCTTTGCCTTTTTCAACAACGCGAAGACCATGATACTTAATAACGCCATCATTCTTGGATCGCAAAAACGATTGTTCAACCGCACGGCTTGCTGTACCGCCGATGTGGAACGTTCTCATCGTCAACTGCGTACCAGGCTCGCCAATACTTTGCGCCGCGATACAACCGACAGCTTCGCCGAGTTCAACGAGCCGTTGTGTCGCCAGGTTGCGACCGTAGCATTTAACACAAACGCCTCGCTCAGATTCACAGGTCAAAACGCTGCGAATACGCACCTTTTCAATACCTAGCTGCTCAATGATCTCAGCTTTCTCTTCCGTGATCTGCTGGCCCGCTTCAACGACAAGCTGATCCGTGATAATATCGACAATGTTATCAAGCGCCACGCGACCGATAATACGCTCTTTCAAACTGACAACCACTTCGTCGCCTTCAATGATCGCTGAAACCGTAATACCATTGACGGTCCCGCAATCTTCTTCCGCAACTACGATCTCTTGCGCAACGTCTACCAATCGTCGAGTCAAGTATCCCGCATCCGCTGTCTTAAGCGCTGTATCCGCCAAACCTTTACGCGCACCGTGGGTTGAAATGAAATACTCTAGAACGGTCAATCCTTCACGGAAACTTGCGGTAATAGGATTCTCGATGATCTCACCCGAAGGTTTTGCCATCAAGCCACGCATACCGGAAAGCTGACGGATCTGAAGGCGGGATCCTCGCGCGCCAGAATCTGCCATGATAAACACTGGATTGAACGGGTCCATGCCCTTAAAAACGAGATCGGAGATCGCTTCAGTTGTGTGTGTCCAAACGTCAATGATCTTATTGTAACGCTCGCGCGCAGTAATGATACCTTTGCGATACTGATCTTCAACCTTGGCAACTTCTTGTCGGGAATTCTTGACTAAAACTTGTTTTTCTTCTGGAACAGTCATATCCGCGATACTGATAGAAATACCAGCGGTTGTTGCTGATCGAAATCCTAGCGCTTTCAGGTCATCCAGAAGAATTGTCGTGGCATATTGCCCAAATCGTTTATAGCAATCAGAAATGACCGCTCCGATCTTTTTCTTGTTGAGCGTTTCATTAACAAAGCCGAATCCTTTAGGCAAAAGATCGTTCAAAAAAATCTTTCCGATCGTTGTTTCTATAACCTGATTCTTTTTTTCTTCTTTCGTTTCTTCACCAAGCGCTTGTCGCTGTGACACAACAAAGGAAGGGCTCTCTTCACCCCAGACCTTGCAATCAACAAGCCTAAGCTTGATGCGGCTATGCAGGCCAACAAGCCCATCATAATAGGCGATCTTCGCCTCCTCGGTCGTCGCAAAAAGCCTTCCTTCGCCCTTAACACCTGGCTTGTCCTTGGTCAAATAATAAAGACCTAGGACAATATCCTGCGTCGGAGAAAGAAGCGGTCGCCCGTCTGCGGGAGAAAAAATATTATTGATCGAAAGTAGTTCAAGACGGCACTCCATCTGCGCCTCTAAAGACAAAGGAACATGAACAGCCATCTGGTCACCGTCAAAATCAGCATTAAACGCCGCGCAAACCAAAGGATGAAGCTGAATCGCTTTGCCTTCCACTAAAATAGGCTGAAACGCTTGAATACTCAAACGGTGAAGCGTTGGAGCGCGGTTTAGCATCACAGGATGATCCTGTATCACTTCATCCAGGATATCCCAAACCTCATTTTTTGCCCTCTCGACCATTCTCTTAGCACCTTTGATCGTGTGCACAAAACCTCGCTCGCGAAGCTTGCGGATAATGAATGGTTCAAAGAGTTCCAGCGCCATGCGCTTTGGTAAGCCGCATTGGTGCAATTTCAATTCGGGACCAACAACAATAACGGATCTGCCAGAATAATCCACGCGTTTACCCAAAAGATTCATGCGGAATCGGCCTTGTTTGCCTTTTAACATATCCGACAATGATTTTAATGGACGATTGCTGGATCCTAAAACGGGTCTGCCATGGCGTCCGTTGTCAAAGAGCGCGTCCACAGCTTCTTGAAGCATGCGCTTTTCGTTGCGGACAATGATCTCAGGAGCATTTAAATTAATAAGCTTCTTAAGGCGATTGTTGCGATTGATAACACGTCGATAAAGATCGTTGAGGTCGGATGTCGCGAAACGTCCACCTTCAAGCGGAACTAGCGGCCTAAGATCTGGAGGAATGACCGGTAGAGATTCTAAGACCATCCAATCTACAGCATTACCAGATTTTTTAAAGTCTTCGGCGATCTTCAATGTCTTAGCGAACTTCTTGGCATTGGCGCCTAGGGGTGAGGATTTTTCAAGGTCTGCCCGGATCTCTTTACACAGCTTATCAAGGTTGACCTGTTTCAAAAGTTCTTTAATGGCTTCAGCGCCAATTTTTGCCTTAAAAGAATCCCCGTATTTTGCTAAGCACTCCTGATATTTATCCTCATTCAGAAATTGTTTATGCTTCAGCTGGGTGTCGCCAGGATCAACGACCACATATTCTTCATAGTAAATGATCTTTTCAAGGTCCTTAAGGCCGATCTGTAGCAGTGCCGATAAGCGGCTGGGAACAGCCTTGTAAAACCAAATATGCGTTACAGGACATGCAAGTTCGATATGCCCCATGCGTTCACGACGGACAGCAGAGCGGGTTACTAGAACACCGCAACGGTCGCAGACAATGCCCTTGAACTTAATGCCTTTATATTTACCGCAATTGCATTCCCAGTCACGGACAGGACCAAAGATTTTCTCGCAAAATAGACCATCTTTTTCTGGCTTCAGCGTTCGGTAATTCAACGTCTCTGCCTTGCGAACTTCACCATTCGACCAAGAACGAATTATATCCGGTGAAGCAAGCTTGATCGTAATATGATCGTAAACTTTTTCTTGGCTCATATTTATTTTTCCTTCTTCTCTTCTTTTTTATCTTCAGACACAGGCTCAGAGCTCTGCATCCGGATATCTAAGCATAAACCCTGAAGTTCTTTCATAAGAACATTGAAAGACTCTGGGGTTCCAGGGGTCAACTTTTGCTCACCCTTAACGATCGCTTCGTAAATACGGCTACGGCCAGCGACATCATCACTTTTAACGGTTAACATTTCTTGCAATGTGTAAGCAGCGCCGTACGCTTCTAACGCCCAAACTTCCATTTCGCCAAACCGCTGGCCGCCAAAATGCGCTTTACCGCCTAATGGCTGCTGAGTTACCAGCGAATATGGACCGATCGATCGAGCGTGGATCTTCTCATCAACAAGATGGATAAGCTTCATCATATAAATATAGCCAACAGTTACTTTCTGATCGAAAGGCATCCCCGTATATCCATCATGCACAACAGCTTTTCCGTTTTCTGGAAGCTGCGCTTCTCTTAACAAAGTGCAAATTTCAGATTCTTTCGCACCGTTAAACACAGGTGTTTCACATTCGAACCCTAAGACATGGGCAGCCCATCCAAGGTGTGTTTCAAGAAGTTGTCCGACGTTCATACGAGAAGGAACGCCCAAGGGATTAAGGATAATATCGACCGGCGTTCCGTCAGATAAAAACGGCATATCTTCTTCTGGCAGGATACGAGCTACAACGCCCTTGTTCCCGTGACGTCCTGCCATCTTGTCCCCTTCGGAAACTTTTCGCTTTGTCGCAATATAAACGATGACGCGCTTCAGAACTCCCGCAGGTAATTCATCCCCGCACTTAACTTTCTCGATCTCATGCTCTTGCTCATCAGAAAGCTCTTGGATGCGGTCATTAAAATAGATCAGCGCATCCGCGGCTTCTTCTGTCTCACGAATTTGTCGTTCTGTCATTTTCTCAAAGGTCTTACGATCAACCTTGAGGATCTTCATCAAACGTTTTTCTTTTTCTTCCTTTAAAAATTCGATCTCTTGCTTGTAATAACGCTTGATCTTGTCGATCTCGACCAACTCTTTCTTTTTATCTTCTTTCGATTTTCGGCCACGCTCACTACGCTGGAAAACTTCCACGTTGACGACAACTCCTTCTTCCCCGGGAGGAAGCGTGAGTGATGTATCGCGGATGTCCGCGGCTTTTTCACCAAAGATAGCGCGCAACAAACGCTCTTCCGGCGTCAACTCTTTTTCGCTCTTAGGCGTCACTTTGCCAACCAGGATATCTCCCGCCTTCACTTCAGCGCCAACACGAATAATACCTTCTTCAGTCAGATCATTTAAAGCTTCTTCGCCAACGTTAGGAATGTCACGGGTAATTTCTTCATTACCCAAGCGTGTCTCGCAAGCCTCGACCTCAAAACGTTCGATGTGAATAGAAGTAAAAACATCGTCCTTGACTAAGCGCTGGTTTAGAATGATCGCGTCTTCAAAGTTGTAACCTCTCCACGGCATGAACGCAACAAGGATATTGCGTCCCAATGCCAATTTTCCCCGTTCGGTAGCGACCCCATCCGCAATAACCTGACCTGTCTGGACATAATCGCCAAGCTTAACGATCGGCTTATTGTGAAGACAGGTATTCGCGTTCGAACGTAAAAAATTCTTTAATGGATAAACAGTCTTACCAATAACGATCTCTCGGGCATCAACTTTCGTTACCTTGCCAGATTCACGGGCGATCACAACAGCACCTGAATCGCGTGCCACTGCCTCTTCCATACCAGTGCCGACGTATGGAGCTTCCGTATCCATCAAGGGAACGGCTTGACGCTGCATGTTTGAACCCATCAACGCACGGTTCGCGTCATCATGCTCTAAGAACGGGATCAAAGATGTTGCCGGTGAAACAAGCTGTTTGGGGGATACATCCATATAATCAACCTTATTAGGGCTGACATAAGGAAAATCTGCACGATAACGGCAAGAAATCTCTTTTTCCAAGAAATTTCCACCTTTATCGATGGGAGTGCTTGCTTGCGCGATATATTTCGTCTGATCAATATCCGCTGTTAGATATTCAATCTTATTTGTAACGCGTCCGTCCTCTACTTTGCGGTAAGGTGTTTCGATAAACCCTAATTCGTTAACGCGAGAACAATTTGTCAGCGATGCGATCAAACCAATGTTTGGACCTTCTGGGGTTTCGATCGGACAAACGCGGCCATAATGCGTAGGATGAACGTCGCGAACTTCAAATCCTGCGCGTTCCCGGGACAACCCGCCTGGGCCCAAAGCGCTAAGACGTCGTTTGTGCGTTGTTTCCGCGAGAGGATTTCCTTGGTCTAAAAATTGCGAAAGTTGGCTGCGCGCAAAGAAATCTTGGATTTGACTAGAGAACAAACGTGAATTGATCAAATGATGCGCGGTAAGATTCTCAAATGTATTCATAACGACCAAGCGTTCCTTGATGGAGCGTTCGATGCGGGCGAGACCAATACGGACTTGATTTTGTACAAGTTCACCGACAGTTTTAATCCGACGATTCCCTAAGTGATCAATGTCATCGATCTCCCCTTGCCCATCGCGAAGCTTAAAAAGATATTTGATAACTTCCGCAACCGTTGCCAGGTCCAAAATACGATTATCAAGATCGACGTTCATGCCAAGCTTCCGGTTAACGATATAACGCCCTACTTTGCTCAACTCATATCTACGAATGTCGAAGAACAATCTAAAAAATAAAGCCTCCGCAACCTCTATCGTTGCCGGTTCCGTTGGGCGCATCTTGCGGTAAAAATCTAATAATGCATCTTCCTTTGTTTTTGTATGATCTTTTTCAAGCGTATTTTTCAGTTTTGAAAAATCTTCACCAAAAAGTTTTTGCATTTCTTCTTCGCTAGAAAGACCCATAATACGCAGAATCTGTGTCGCTGGGAAACTACGACGACGATCGACATAGGCCAACAAAACATCATTAAGATCATATTTAATCTCAAACCATGCGCCGCGGGAAGGAATAATACGCCCCTGATAGATTACTTTTCCCGTTGGATGAGGCTCTTGCTCGAACGAGACACCCGGCGGCCTTTGGATCTGAGAAACAACGACACGCTCATCGCCATTAATGATGAAAGTACCTGTTTCGGTCATAAGTGGAAAATCGCCGAAATAGACCTCCTGCTCTTTGATCTCAACTGGAGTCACTAAGCGCAAGGTAACCTTGAGCGGAGCTGAATAGGTCATGCTCCGTCGCTGGCATTCACGAGAAGAATATTTTTCCTTTCCAAGCTGATAGCTGATGTACTCCATGCGTACCTGGCCATCATAACTTTCAAAGGGGAATGTTTCGCGGAAAACTTCCTCAAGTCCCTGATTCTTTCGCTCTTCCGGCTTTACGAACCTTTGCAGGAAATGATCATAAGACACGACTTGGACATCGAGCAAATTTGGCAAGGTAAACG
Organism: uncultured Planctomycetales bacterium; assembly: GCA_964486675.1. Lineage (GTDB taxonomy): Bacteria > Omnitrophota > Gorgyraeia > Zapsychrales > Aceulaceae > CALGLP01. The sequence continues at coordinate 8,103 of CAZAOD010000057.1, forward strand.
TATCCTTGAATTTGCTAAAGTCCCGGATTTCTCTTTTTCTCATATTTGGCTTTTGAGTTGTTTAGAGTTGGTTAGAGATCGTGTTATTTAATTTCAACAACAGCGCCAGCAGCAGTCAACTTTTTCTTTAAGTCTTCGGCTTCTTCCTTAGCAATGCTCTCTTTGACTGTCTTTGGAGCACCCTCGACTAAGTCCTTAGCTTCTTTCAGGCCTAAGTTTGTTGCGGCTCTGACTTCCTTAATAACAGCGATCTTGTTAGCACCAGCTTCCTTCAAAACAACATCAAAGGTTGTTTTTTCTTCAGCTGGAGCAGCTGCTGCTCCACCGGCAGCGCCAGCCATCACAGGCATGCCCATCATGGGAGCCGCTGCGGTGATCCCAAACTTCTTCTCTAGACCTTTGACAAGGTCAGAAAGCTCAAGCGCGGTCAATCCTTCGATGGTCTTGACCACATCTTCGAGTTTTGGTGAGAGCTTTATTTCTTCTTTTTCTTGGACTGTTTCTGACATTTCATTTTCCTCCTGTTTCGATTCACATTAATTTCCACTAAAGTGGAATTTAAAGCGTCCCAAGCCTATCTAGACTTATCGCTAGACGAGCCTGAGTCTGATTTTTCGCTTAACTGCTTTAAAATATATATTAAATCCCTCGTATTGGCATTTAAGGCGTTGACCAGTCTTGACAGCGGTGACTGGATGCTGCGCGCCAACATCGTTAACAACACATCGCGTGAGGGAAGATCAGATAAACGCTGAATATCATTTTGCGCAACAGCCTTGCCATCAAGAACTCCGCCTCTGATGTTGACGGCTTCGTTGACTTTTGAAATCTTGACAAGAACCTTGGCAATCTCAACAGAGTCCTTATCGCTCCAAACAAATGCGACCTGACTTTTTACATCCCCGATAAGAGATGAAAACTTGATCTCCTCTAAAGCTTTTTTCGCTACGCGATTCTTGGAAACATACACTTTAGCACCCACAGCGCTAAGGGCTTTGCGGACATCGCTCATCTTAGGAGACGACATCTTATCATAGCTGAACAAAAAGGTCGTTCCACGATCCTTAACATTCTGACGGATCTTCTCTGAAACACTTTCGCGGATTAAACGTCCAACTTTCTTCATAGCGCAATCCTCAATCCTGGCCCCATAGTGGTCGACAATGAAAGGCTCTTAATAAAATCTACCTTAACTGATGCTGGCTTAGCATGCTGAATCGCATCGATAACCTGCCGAGCGTTCGCCTCAATCTTATCTTCAGCAAAG
>CAZAOD010000058.1:0-7824 GCA_964486675.1 uncultured Planctomycetales bacterium
TAACGATCAGCGATGCATTATGGCCGCCAAAACCAAGGGAATTTGACATTGCAGCATTCACTGTGAGCTGGCGGGCTTGATTGGGAACATAATCGAGGTCGCAGTTAGGATCAGGATTTTCATAGTTGATCGTTGGTGGAACAATATTATTCATGACCGCTAAGACAGACGCGATGAACTCAATCCCTCCTGCCGCCCCCAATAAATGGCCGGTCATGGATTTTGTTGAGCTGACCGGTATTCGATAGGCGTATTCACCAAATGTTTTCTTGATCGCAAGGGTCTCTACTTTATCATTAAGTTCTGTGGATGTTCCATGCGCGTTGATATAAGAAATATCTTCAGGTTTTAACTGAGCATCTTGGATCGCTGAGACCATCGCGCGGATGGCGCCTTCTCCGTTTGGCTCTGGGGCTGTGATATGATAAGCGTCGGATGTGCGGCCGTAGCCAACCAATTCCGCGAGGATCTTAGCGCCGCGCTTTTGCGCGTGCTCTAGGGATTCCAAGACAACAATACCAGCACCCTCACCCATGACGAACCCGTCTCGGGCCGCGTCAAATGGACGGCTTGCTTTTTCAGGGGCGTCATTTCGCTGGGATAGCGCCTTGATGGCTGAAAAGCCGCCGACCCCCATCGGGGTGTTGGCAGCTTCTGTGCCTCCCGCGATCGCGATATCTTGCTCGCCGTATTGGATCAAGCGGAACGCGTCGCCAATAGCATTGCTGGCCGTCGCGCAAGCGGTCACGACACAAGTTGCCAGGCCTTTGGCCTTCGCTTCGATCGCGATCTGTCCGCACGCCTCATTAACGATGAATTGGGGAATAAAAAAAGGCGAGATCTTTTTAGGCCCACGGCTAAGATATGTTTGAAAATTGTGTTCAAATGATTCTAGGGCACCCACCCCTGATCCGACAACCACACCGCAACGAAGCTGGTCCATGGAATCTGTGTTCAACTGTGATTGCTTGATCGCCTCACGGGCGGCCACGACCCCTAATTGAATAAAACGGGATAGATGCCTTGCTTCTTTAACGTCAAAATGATCAGCTGGGTTGTAATCGCGGACATCACCGCAGATCTGGGAAGGAAAATCGGTCGGATCAAAACGGTCAATGCGATGGATACCGCTTTTTCCGGCTAATAGCCCTGCCCAGAATTTTTCAACACCACTGCCAACCGGTGAAAGCACACCCATTCCTGTGACGACAACGCGTTGTTTGTTCATAGTTTTATTCAATGTTATGGGGTTGTTAAATAACTTTGCCCCGACACAAGGTCGAGGCAAAGGATTTAGTTCATGTGTGAATGACGGTGGCTATTTCGCAGCTTTTTCTTCGATGTATTTGATAACATCAGAGACTTTGGTCATTTTTTCAGCATCCTCATCCGGGATCTCAATGCTGAACTCTTCTTCCAGCGCCATAATGAGCTCGACGGTGTCTAAGGAATCCGCGCCGAGATCATCAACGAATGATGATTCAGGGGTCACTTCCTCAGCTTTGACGCCAAGTTGCTCTGCGATGATAGATTTGATCTTTTCTGCGTTTGCCATTCATAGCCTCCTTTTTCTTGTTCAGACTTAAATCGCCATGCCGCCGTCAACTTTTATAGTCTGCCCTGTGATATAGTCGGCCTGCTTGGATGCCAAGAATAAGCAGACACCGGCAACATCTTCCGGCAGCCCCATACGTTGCAGTGGAATAGCTTGAAGAATCTTTTGACGAGCTTCTTCCTTGAGTTGATCCGTCATGTCGGTTTTAATATAGCCGGGAGCGATCGCGTTGACCGTGATATTACGGGACGCGAATTCTCTGGCCAAAGATTTTGTCAGGCCGATAATGCCGGCTTTGCTTGCGGCGTAATTTGCCTGACCGATATTCCCTAAAATGCCAATGACCGAAGCGATACTGATGATCTTGCCCTTGCGGGCTTTGAGCATGGATTTCGAAACCGCTTTGCAGCAGTTGAAGGTTCCTTTGAGATTGACAGTTATAACGGCATCCCACTCGTCTTCGCGCATCCTCAAGAAAAGATTGTCTTTGGTGATGCCCGCATTGTTAACCAATATATCAATGCGACCATATTTGTCAAGAAGTTTGTTGGTCATTTCATCGACTGCGGACAGCCTTGTGACATCGCAAGCCGCGAAATCAGCCTTCAGGCCTTGGTCGATGAGCTCTTGAGCGGTTTTCTGGCAGGATTCAGCATTGATATCTGAAATGATCGCGATCGCGCCCTCTTTGGCGAAGGCTGTTGCGATCTCGCGGCCGATACCTCGAGCGGATCCTGTGACAAGAACTATTTCGTCTTTGAATTGCATATGATTTTTATAAAATGTGTGAAATCCGCACTTATATTATCAACTAAATTTTCTTTTGCAAGGAAAAATAATAAATTTTTTTTAGAAATGTTGTTGGCTTACAGAATTTCGATCTTTACGTCGACGAGGCCTTGGCGGGTAGGCGCGATCATGCGAAAAGCGGAACGTGTGAGGTCGATGCGGCGCCCTTGAGCGACGAATCTCTGGTGCGGCCCGCGGTCGTTGACGCGCACAATGATGGATTTTCCGTTCGAAAGATTGGTAACGCGGATCATACGGTTGAATCCGACCCCCCAGATCGCGCATGTCATTTCCGTGTCATCAAAGATCTCATTGTTGGCCGTGCGCTTGTTGATGCCTGGGGATTGCTTGGAATACCAGGAGGCCTTTCCATAGATCGCGTTGTTCTTGATCGCAGAGGACGCGGGCGGACGGGACGCCAAAGCGGTTGGAATGGCGCAAAGGATAAAGGTAATGATGATGGTGAATGTTATGCGTTTCATCTTATAATGGTTTTGACCGGGTTAAAGGTGTACCAAACATAGCACAAGATCGCGAAATGTCAAGTTTCGCGTTTTAAGGCCTATGCCCGGCTTTTGCTTAATTCAACAGAGACGTATTTGGCGTTCTTGATCGCTTTTGCCTTATAACCGATGACCGTAGCTTTTGTGATCTTAGGTTCCTGAAGAACGGTTTTAAGAACAAATGCTGTTAAGGCTTCCAGAAGAAAGAAGGTTGAGGTGGATATAGAATTGATAATATTTGTCACTACTTGTTCATAATCAACAGCTTGCGATATATCATCTTGGCAGGATGCCTGTTGGGTGTCATATTCAAAGATAATATCAAAAAAGATGTCTTGTTTTTTAAGGCGTTCCTGGGGTTTTGTGCCAAGAATGACAGGCGTTTTGAGTTTTTTGATCTTGATGGTTGCCATAACGCTTATTTGATCAAGCTTAAGAATTCGGCTCGGGTGGAAATTTCTTTGCGGAAGGAGCCGAGCATGCAGGATGTTTTCATCACAGAGTTCTGTTTTTCAACTCCCCGCATCATCATACATAGATGCTGGGCCTCTATGACCACCCCTATGCCAGAGCATTGCGTGTATTTCATGATCGTTTCAGCGATCTGTTTGGTAAGATTTTCTTGGATCTGCAGTCTGCGGGCGTAAAAATCCACGATCCGGGCGATCTTGGAGAGCCCAAGGATCTTTCCTTTAGGGATATAGCCTACGTGGCACTTACCAAAGAACGGTAAAAGATGATGTTCGCACAGCGAGTACATCTCGATATCTTTAACGACCACCATTTCATCACTATCTGACTGGAAAATAGCCCCGTTAATAACCTTATCGATATCTTGGGTGTAGCCCTTGGTAAGATACTGAAAGGCTTCCGCGGCCCTTTTGGGAGTATCTTTGAGGCCTTGGCGGTCGACATCTTCGCCAACGGATTTGATGAGTTCTTTATACAGGTTTCGCATGATCGTAGTTTTCTTTAAGGATAGTGGAATATAGCACACAGCCAAAAAAGTGTCAATGCGCAAGCGTGTTTTGAGCGTTAGATGTCAGGCAGCTTGAAAAAGGCCGATCAGAATGATAAAAGGCTGGATATACAGACCGCTTTACAGCAAAATAAGGAGCTTGATGGTTTGTCTTAAGAAACCTTGCCTTCTATTAAAAGCTCTTCCAAGCCATCTTTTCTTGCCTTATCCAGAATTTGCGGGTTAGCGTTCTCTTCTTTTGCCGTAAACTCCTCTGCTTCAGCCTGGGTAAGGCCTAAAAGCCTTATAAAATCTGTGACCGGGACGATGTTCAAGATGACTGGCACAAGGCCTGGCACATCCTCCGGCCTTAAATTCTCAAGGTCCGCAGGCATGGCAAAATCGATCGCTTCCCCTTTTGTTGTTATGTTGAGATTCGCGGCGTTAAAGTCGATACCGCCTGGGTTTAATTCCGCATCTGTGACTTCTACAGGGCTGGAAGTGCTTATGGGTGTGCTTGCTAGCGGTGAGGCGCTGGAGACTTTTATTGTTTCATTTTTTATTGCTTCGTTGATTAAAATAACAGTGTTTCTGTTTAATTGCTCCTCAATTTCAGTAGGCGTTAAGCTTCCTCCGGCTCCGAAAGTTCCCTCAGCAAGAAGACGATCAAACAAATCATACGCAACCCCTAAGTAAAGACGCTCAATTTGATTCTCGATCTGTTCTTGTAGGCCAGGATCTTCTTGAACTGATAATCTCAGCCCTGAATTCTTATCAGAAAAAATAAATTTAAAAAACTTATTCTTTCTGGCAATTTGAACAAACTCATTTCCTTTCTTTAATGCCTCCACACCGTCTTCATTATTCGTTAATAGTTTGCTTGTGACATAAAGATTTAGATTCCGACGACTTAATATGTCACGAAACAGATTCTCAGAATCAAATACGTCATCAAAATTATCAAGATCATCAAGGTCATCAAAATCATCAAGATCATCCGAACCATCTGAATTATCTGAATAATTTACATTTTCTTGATAAGATTCCGGTTTTAAAATTTCAACAATACCGTTCCATCTTTTTTCCCCTAACAACTTTTTTAACGGTTCTTCGTTACCTTCTGCTAAAAACGTCTGCACCTCTTTTTCTGCTTGCAAGGATGCCAAGAGCGTATTCAAAAAATACTGCTCTTGCACGTATACAGTTGGTACATCTTCACCTATCGCTCCAGATCTAAGAATACCTAGCACAGCCGCTTCGTATCGAGAAAAATTATCCAGAATTAAATCTTTATTTCCTTTATCCTTTACAAATTCTCTAAAAATTTCTGCTCTTTCTTTTTCAACCATAGCTTCTTCCAAGATATTATAAAACCAAGCGAGATCACTCTTGACGCGTTCTCGGGCCTTGTCAAAGCTATGATGCAAAGATTCATGAACAACATGATCAGCGGTATCTAAGGCGTTTTTTTCGCCATCAATGATGATTTCAAGACTTTTGTCCCCGATTGGATTGTGATAAGCTGCCGCCCGATCGAAAGGTCTCGTCCCCCAAAATAAACGATGAACCCAAGAAGACCTAGGGACAAATATAGTAGCGCCAATATTAATAGACGGGTGCTTTTTGCTAATTTTTTCGATGATGCGAAGGGCATTCTCTTGTTGCTTAGACAGCTTAGACAAGGCGCCACCTTTTACACTTTTGAGCGCATCAATAAACGCTTCAAGCGTTACATGCTCAAGGCCATCCGGAGAAGAATTTTCAAGTTTGGCGATAAGTTCGTCTATGCGTTCTTTTTCTTTCAAACGTTCCTCTAATATCTTTTTTTCATTCTCAGCAATAAGCCGTAGGGCTTTGCTCTCCATAAATTTCTCTAAACGACCTCTAGATTCTTCAATCCTTTTTAAAACATCATTTTGATATTCATTTACCACCTGAAAAATGCTTACGATTTGAGAGCTTGCTGATGAAGCGCTGGGCCCTTGCGCGCCCATCGGTGAAGAAACAGCCTTGCTCCCCGGCCGAAATCCCTCTCGTCCAATCATGGCTTTTGCAAGCGGTGAAGGGCTGCCCAAAGGATGAGAGACGGGCTCTTGAAGGCTTCTTTCGATTGCCTCCATTGCATCGGCAATAAATCGTTCCTCGGCAGGGCCTTGTGAGGGCTCCTGCGGCATCCAATAAAACGTATCACGAATGCCAAAGCCGGAAGCAGAAATTTCACTTTTCTTTCCACTTTTTTTAGGAGCCGCATAAAGCAATAAATAATGGGTTGGCCGCATGTCCTCTTCTTTTTCTTTTTCCCATTCTCTAGTGACCCCTTTTCCTTCGCCATCCTTATCGTATCTTATCGCGCTATCCCATGTCCCACCGTCACAATAAATGAGGGCTACGAGTTCTGTTCCCTTAGGGGCACCTTCAACAGCTAATTTAACCATTTCTTCTCCAGTTATTTCTTTTGCCGGATCAATAAAACCAAAAGATCCGTCTGAATAAAAACAAAATCCTCTGATCTCCCAATAACGAGTTGGGTTAAATTGATCAATACCTTTTGCGATCTTACCGTCATAATAAAGAAGAGACGCGCCTACTATGCTAATCTTCTTTTCTTTAATAATTGCAGCAAATTCTTTTTTGTTCTCATATTCAGATTTTTTGTCCCCATCTTCAGATAAATTTAAAAACCGGTCATTTTCAGGGCTTGTTTGGGGATCGAGATCGCTTAATTTTAAGAAATCTTTATTTGCCAAAGTCAGGCTTCCATCAGGCCGAATAATAATAAGGCCTTGCCTTTCGCTTTCAGCATATGGTAAGGGGTTGCCTTTATAAAATAAAAACCCATCAGCGGGAAAAGAATACTTTGTTGGATTTGCATAAGAAGCATCGCCTTGAAGAGCAATTCCAATATTTGACACGTAAAGCGGGGCTCCTTTGCATGATAATTCCTTTTTTATCAAAGCACTAAGATTTTTAATAGGCGCTCCGTCCTTAGCGATTAATGCTGCTCCGCCTCCTAAAGAGGGATGAACTATTGAAAGTTCTCCTAAAATCTCCCCTGCTAAATTTTCGATAACGTAGACTCCTGCCCCTGGCGAAGCAGTCAGAAAATCAGATAATTTAACACGATAATTTCCTTTTTTAAGATATGGAGTACCTTTAAAAGCATCTTTTCTATTAAATGTTTTGGTTCCAGAAGGACTTTTAGGTGTGCCGCTGTCCTCTCCAACAACTATAGAATCATTAAGCATTGTCACTAACTCTATATTTTTAGGCTCAAGATTACCTTTATTGTCTCGAAGAAGTTTTAAGGCATCCCATATTTTAACGATATCCTCGGACGATACCTCACCTTTGTTAAGAATTTTTATATTTTCGTCTAGAAAGTCTTCGAATATAACATTATCAGGGACCATTAAACTATCTCGTTTCATTAAATTCAAAAGCCTTGCAAGGTCCTGATTACTTTTAGGCGAGCTGCCCGCTGTTAAGATCGTCGAAAGTAGCACCAGCCCAAGGGCCTTATTTTTGTAAGAATGTTTTGTTTTTAACAGAAACATGAACAAACAAGCCGCCACCGCGAAAAGTGCAATGTTTTTCTTATCGCTTGTCATACTTTTTATTGCACGCGTAACCCCATCCTGGGCAGAGTCGTACCTTTTATTTCGCAAATGATCAATAAGTTTTTCTATTTTACTGCGCTTATGATCTACAATGACCCCAAAGGACGCCAGCGAATCTTCAAGGTCTTTGGGAATTTTATACCCATTAGAATTAATGGCTTTCGATAACTCCTGCGCGAAAAATACCGAGGCGTTGATAAAATCTTGGTCTGATAATGAACTGACAACATCCCTGAAAAATACCTCATCATAATTCCCATAATATTTCAGATACGCATCGGCATCCGGAATATGTCTATTTCTTCTCCATCTATTTTTCTGCTCACAAAGACCCTTGATTTGCCTTGCTTCTTGAAATAAGGAATTCCAGGTTTCAAGGTTTCTTTCCTCCGGAGGATAATC
>CAZAOD010000058.1:7834-8189 GCA_964486675.1 uncultured Planctomycetales bacterium
ATAATCGTTTAGTTTATTGAGAATAAACTCACATATATTTTCCCCGAGCGTTACATAAAGAATATCATCCTCATTTGCGTCTACCGCAAGAAGAAAATCGGGCATTCGTGTTTTTGACAAAGACCGGGCTAATGACAACAAGCTATGCAAATCGTTCTTATTAAATTCAGGATTTTTTGTTCTTTTAAGAATATCCTCTGAAATAAGGGTAACGAGATCATTTTTATAATATTTGCCGCCTGCGCTATTGATAGCGGCCAGTGTAAGATTCATATTTCTGGCAGCACTGTGCGGATTTTTTAAATAATGATCTACCATCGCGGGTATGATCTTTTTTATGTCAAATCCTTTTCCG
>CAZAOD010000058.1:8199-9352 GCA_964486675.1 uncultured Planctomycetales bacterium
TCTTGGAAGCCAAGATCTGGGTCATTTTTAGCCCGCTCAACACGGCTCTCTAACTTATACTTGCTGACCAAAAACGGAGCTAACGATATCAATTCTATGGGCTGAGCATTCTTAATTCTGTCTCTGACATAGCCTTGATATTGCGAGAAATCGGTACGGAGTCTCTGGAAAACAGAATAAAACTCTTCCCCATTTTCCATCCTGTCTATGCCTGCCACTTTTATCTTGCCTTCTATCTCGTTGATATCACCAATAAAATAAATTCTGTCGCCACCTATCTTTTTAGCCCAACCGTTTTCAAGTAATGGCACATGAAAATCAAAAATAACGCCTCCGGCTGATTGAATTTGGCCTTCTGTAATGATTTTAGAGTCTAAAGAAAACAGAACATCAGTCAATGAAGCCTCTTGGATAGCTTTCGCGATAAGTCCTTGTGCGTAAGGCTCATTTTGGTAGTTGCGGATATATTCAAGACGCGTTTTAGGATCAAATTTTTCTATTGTTTCTTTAGAGAAAAAACCACCTTCGCAATATGCCCTGGGGTCTTGCTCGCCGGCTTTATCTAACATCTTATTGACAAGATCCGGGCCTAAGAATTCCTGTATAGGGGTTGGATCCCTTGAACTAAAAACTTGAAGGGCTACATTAGTTTCATACACAACTTTTGCCCAAAACCGTTTTCCTAGCCCAAGGATCTCTTCAATCTCGCTAAAATACTTGCTGGAGTAAACAGGAACTGCTGCAATTGCCTCCTTCCAAATTTCTTCTCCGAGATTAAATTTTTGTTCTATCCACCCAAAATTCCTGAAAGAATACGGATCGCCCTCTTCGTCGTAGTTAGAAAGCCCCTCCATTTTTTCCTTAAACACATTCCCCCAATGCTCCTTGCCAAATTTAAATTTCTTTTCTAACGCCTTGTGATTATCAAGAGCGTCGCTGGTATGTCTTAATGTTTGCTCACGCCAGAAATGAGCCTGCTCAAAAACAAAAAGAACTTTTTCATAATCGCTCCCAAAAACTTCTTGCATATTCTCTTTTATTTCTTCCGTTTCCGCTTGTAAATGCAATGTTGTGTCATTTATTTTTTTAGCCCATCCTTTTTCCACCAGCTTATTAGAGAATACGGCCCAATCAAGCCCGGCTTCGCTCACCT
>CAZAOD010000059.1:0-8975 GCA_964486675.1 uncultured Planctomycetales bacterium
TCTGGGAAAAAAGAACTGATCTTCGAGGTCACGACAATGTCGCCGACCTGAACATCCGAGGTCACAGGAAGGTATTGCAAGCGACACGTCCCTCGAAGCGTTCCAGAGACAACGCCCTGGTCGCGCGTGCGCTCAAGCGAAGCCGCAACGCTAAATCGAGAATCGGTCAGCAGCGTTACTTTCGCCAATTCATCCCCGGCCTCTGAGATCTTTCCAACAACTCCAGAGGACGTGACGACCGGCATTCCCTGCCGCACACCCTGCTTCTTTCCTTTATCAATAATGATGGCCGCTGACCAATTTGCCGGATCACGCATAAGCACATGCGCTGCGGTCAAAGAAAAAGAAGACTGTCGCTTAAAATCCAATAATGCACGCAACCGGGCATTTTCCTTCAGAACCTCTTCCTGCTGCCAGGCCTGCTGAACCAAAGGCTCCACTTGTTTCTTAAAAGCTTGATACTCACTGTAGGTCTTATGATAAAAAAGGATCTTCCTTATTTCCCTAAACGGGAACAATGCGGCCTGGATTGGCCATGAACTCGCCTGAAGAATGTCTGCTTTCAAATTTGAAAAAAATTGCTGAGGAAGAAACAGGCAAACAAAAGCGGCAATAGCGATCAGGAAATAAAGTAAGACTTTCTTGGATTTTTTAAGCACATCAACTCGCTACTCGTTATGCGATCAATATTCAAATCGGGTAGGAACAACAAGGCCTCGTCGAAGGCGAGCCGGCATATCGAGCGTCTGTCCTGTCCCTAGAACGACCGCGGTTAAGGGGTCATCAGCAATATGTACAGGAAGACCGGTTTCTTCAGAAATCAATTTATCTAAGCCACGCAACATCGCCCCTCCGCCGGCCATGACAATACCGCGATCGATCAGATCAGCAGCCAATTCAGGCGGCGTGTGTTCCAGCGTCGCTTTTGATGCCTCCACAATAGCACGCACAGGCCCCTGTAAAGATTCGCGAACCTCTACGGAAGTAATCGTGATCGTCTTGGGCAAACCGGAAATAAGATCGCGGCCACGAACATCCATCGTCAGCTCTTCATCTAATGGATAGGCGGATCCAATACGGATCTTGATTTCTTCCGATGTGCGTTCACCGATCATCAAATTATAGTTCTTCCCTAAGTAATCCATGATCGCCGCGTCCATTTCATCACCAGCGATACGGATCGACTGCGCGTAAACAATACCACCTAAGGATAAAACCGCGAATTCTGTAGTTCCTCCTCCGATGTCAACGATCATATTGCCAGCGGGATCTTCAACCGGAAGGCCAGCGCCAACAGCCGCGGCCTTTGGCTCTTCGATAAGATCAACGGAACGGGCTCCCGCTCGCTCAGCCGAATCCTTGACCGCTCTTTTTTCGACTTCCGTGATCCCTGAGGGGATCGCAACGACCATCGCTGGCCTGGCGATCACAAAACGACGATGTACTTTCTTGATAAAATAACGTAGCATCGCCTCAGTGATCTCAAAATCAGAAATAACTCCATCTTTCATAGGGCGCACCGCAACGATATTGCCAGGCGTTCTTCCGAGCATACGCTTTGCCTCTTCGCCAACAGCGATCACTTGACCTGTTTCCTTATGAAGAGCAACGACAGAAGGCTCGCACAAAACAACCCCTTCTCCTTTGATGTAAACAAGTGTTGTCGCTGTGCCAAGATCGATTCCCATATCGTTAGAAAAAAGACCAACGATATAATTGATCGTCTTCTTAAGTATTTTCCAGAACTTTTCCCACATAAGAGAGCTCCTTAATAATAATATTTATAAAAATCATATCGGAAAAGGTCCTCACTGTCAAATGAAAGGATATTTTATCTTTTTTTGAGCTTCGCTCCAATTTCCTGAAAATCTGATATAAAATCAGGGTAAGACTTCCTAACGCACTCAATATCTTTGACTTGCGTCCCTATTTTTAGTCCTAAAACGCTAAACGCCATTGCCAAGCGATGATCTTGATGAGGATCCAGAGTAACATTTTGCTTATAAAAAGCTTGCGGGTAAATAGTTATAGCATCTTCTTCCTCTCTTACGCAGGCCCCGATCTTTAAAAGTTCTAAGCGAAGATCGCTGATACGGTCAGATTCCTTTGCTCTTGCGTGAGCAATATGGCAAAGCTTTGTTCTGCCTTTAGCAAAAAGCGCTAAAACAGCCATGATAGGAACCAGATCCGGACAATCACGCAAGGAAAAAACACCGCCAGAAAGACGATATGGGCCTTTTACTTTTAGAAATGTCTTTGTTTTTGCGATCCGCGCGCCCATACGCCTTAAGAAAACCATTATCTGACCGTCTGCCTGGACCAGTTCATCACAAAACAAACCCTGCAAAGTCAACTGAGATCTGCTTAAGATCCCTGCCGCAAGCAAAAAAGCAACTAATCCGTAATCTGAAGGAACGGTAAATTGTCCCAACCCGCTATATTTCTGCTCGCCCTTAATGACAAAGCGTGCGCTAGATTTCTTATCGATTTTAATGTTGGCTTTTTTTAGAATGGACAAAGTCATATCAACATAAGTCTTTGAGACAGCTGTCTTGCCCGTGACTTTTAAGGTCGTATTTTTAGGCAAAAAAGGACACGCGATAAGCAAGGCAGAAATAAATTGTGAGCTCAATGATCCGTCGATCGAAATATTGCCAGAACGTAAAAAACCTTTTTCAATGCGGATAGGAACGGTTTCTTTTAGGCCTTTTCCTCTCACGTTACGACCCATGCGCCGCAAGGTCTCTGTTAGAAATTTATTAGGCCTTGATCGCAGCGTCCCCTGTCCAAGCACCATGCTAGGGCCAGGTCTCAGCGCCAATAACGGCAAAAGAAATCGCAAAACAGTACCCGACTCTCCCACAGAAAGCTTGAGAAGATCTTCTGTGAAATAAAAGCCAGCCTGGATCGTGATCGTTCGACCATCAGCGGAAATGGTAACACGTGCGCCCAGAACTTTGGCAGCGTCCAAAGCTCGGCGCACATCATCACAAGACGAAACGTGTTGAATAATGGAACGACCGCCGCAGGCCGCGACGATCACAGAACGAATAGAATATGACTTAGAGGAAGGCGATCTGACCCTTCCTCGCAGATAAGGCGTAGGACGAACGTCAAGTATCATTTTTTAATCAGAACGCGGTCGTTAGGTTGGACGCTCTTCGCTGACAGTGGTTCGAGGAAATCCGCCACGGACATGATGTTTTGAACGCGGGCAATCCTTCCCTCGCCTAAAAGCGTGTCACCGCGATAGAATTCAACGATTGTCCCTTCGGAAATGCCGCTTGAAACCCCAAGATCGATGATCGCAAAATTATTTTCTTGATTCAATTTAAGGATCTGGCCTTGAGCAGGCGTGTCCAGTTCGGCCGTCTGTTCAGGCGCCCCTTCTGGAGTGACAACGATCGTTTCCAGGCTTACACCTGTCGGCGATAAAAGCTTTTCTTCCAGCCCTTTTAATTTCTCTTCAGTCTCTTGTAGTTTATTGGACAGCTGATCACGTAAATCTTTTGCCGCGCTGACTTCACTCTCTAGGAACGTATTGCGCTCACGTAGCGCAATCACTTCATCCTGGAATTTCTTTCGCTCACTACCAATCGTCTCAACAAGACCTTTTAAATTCACATTCTCTTTTTTGATCTCATCTTTTAATCCTTTTTCAAGCTCGAGATCGTCCATGAGCCCGCTGATCTTATCATCCTGCTCTTTCATTTTATTCGTCAGGACAACGATCTCTTCCTGGGCTGCCTTATATTGCTCTTCGGCCTTGCGACGAGCATCCTCGGAAACGACAAGCTTTTTCTCAACGCCAGATCTGATCTCGCGCTCCTTCACAAGAAAAAAAGTCACGATCGAAGTAAGGGATAGAAGCATTAAAAAGAAAACAATAAGAAAAATGGTGAATGTTTTCCCTGAACGGTTCATAGATAGCTCCTTCATAAATAAATTTTTATTAAACTTATTATAAAATAAACCCCAATGAAGTAAAGAGAAGTTTCTGGAAAAAGGACTATCGTAAAAATCATCCCAGAAAAAATTCTGAGGGCGTAGGCGATGAAAATTCCACCCAAGCCTTTGTTTGCGGATGACAAAAGGCAAGTGTTTTAGCATGTAGAGCAAGCCGGGAAAAAGAATTCTTCTTGCCGTACTTTTCATCTCCCAAGATCGGATGTCCTAAATGGGCCATATGTACGCGCAACTGATGCATCCTCCCTGTTCTTGGCATCAACAACACGAGCGAAGCCTTGGAAAATCTTTTGAGCACCTTATAAAAAGTTTGCGCTTCTTTTGGTTCACGCGCTAAAACAGAACGCTTCTGGCGATGCAAAGGATCCGGGCCTAAAGGGGCGTCGACCACGCCTTCATCAAACTCCACGCATCCTTCCACAAGCGCCACATAACACTTCTTCACGATCCGATCTTCGAATTGATGGGCTAAATGAACATGCGCCCTATTGCTTTTGACCGCCACCATTAACCCTGATGTTTCCTTGTCGAGCCGATGGACAATGCCGGGCCTGGTCGCGTCATCGTTGACGTTGGAGAGTTTCTTGCAATGACAAAGCAAAGCGTTGACCAAAGTCCCGCTGTTGCATCCGGCACCAGGATGTACCGTCATGCCTGAAGGCTTGTTGACAACGATCAAAGTGTTGTCTTCGTAAAAAATATCTAAAGGAATATCCTCAGGCTTCATATCGAACGCTATCTTTTCCTGAACACTCACATCAACAGTCTCCCCTTCGATGAGCTTGTGATTGCTCTTGCGCGGAATGCCGTTGATGCTGACAGAACCGCTTTTGATCAAATGCTGGACAAAAACTCTGGAAGGACAAAGCGGGATTGCTTTGGCAAGAAAAATATCAAGACGTTTATGCGCGTCTTCGGGCGCGACGCAAAAGGTATATGTCTGCATAGAAAGCCAAAAATATCATGGCAACATTGATCAGCTGAAAAACACCTAATCCTAAAATGATCGGCTCATAATCCGCGCGAAAAAACTGAACAATCAATCGCTCCAAAGATGCCAGGATGAAATACCAGCAGAAGATCCGTCCTTCAACAACATGGCGAGCCTGACCTATCTTTAAAATGACAAAGATAAGAAATAAATTAATCGCAGAATAAAGCTGTGTTGGATGCAGAGTTTGCTGATGGACAGGAAAATACATGCCTTGAGCCCAAGGCTTTCCGTGGCAACAGCCGTTAAAAAAACATCCTATACGCCCTAAAGATTGGCCTAGCGCTGCATATGGAATGACAAAATCGAGTGTTTTCAGCAAAGGTAATTTTTGATAACGAATAAAAAATACACCTACAACAGTAGAAAGGATCAAGCCGCCCTGCCACGCGAGACCTCCCTGGTGCAAATAAAAAATCTCCAGGGGGTGCTGAAAGAAATAATGCACGTGAAGGATAATAAAAAAAAGGCGGCTGCCAATAATACCCGCGACAGAAACCCAGAAAACAAGGTCTATCATGACATTCGGATCCCAGTGTTTTCGTCTTGCGTCATATTGCAGCAAGAATGTGCAGAGCATGACCGAAACGGCGACCATAGCCCCATAACTGTAGATCGTGAACGTTCCTATTTGGCAGAGGATGGGATGCATGTCAAAATAAAGATGCAGGCACCTATCGTGATGGCGCTATCTGCAAT
This sequence comes from uncultured Planctomycetales bacterium, assembly GCA_964486675.1. Lineage (GTDB taxonomy): Bacteria > Omnitrophota > Gorgyraeia > Zapsychrales > Aceulaceae > CALGLP01. Next base: position 5,657 of record CAZAOD010000059.1, read on the forward strand.
ATTAAAAACAGGCCAAACCCTAAGGTCGATAAAATCGATAACGAACCCATATTGTAGGCGATCGATTAGATTCCCGATGGCCCCGCTGATGATCAAAGAAAAAGATACAACGGACAATCGGCCCGGCAGCGGGCTTTGTGGATGGACAAACAACATCCAGCTAAAAAAAAGCACCGAAACTAATGATATACCAACAAAAACGAATCCCTGATCCTTGAACAAACCAAAAGCGATTCCCGTATTGTGCACTAATGTAAAATGAAAAATATTGCGTATGACGGGAATGGATTCTCCTAACGAAAGCGTATTCAGAAAGAAAAGCTTTGACAGTCGATCCGCGCAAACGATCAAAGAGATCAAGGGGACAGCAGTAAAAAAGATCTCATGGGTTCTTTTCATAAGAGATGGTCAGACTTGTGTCTGAAAAACGATTATTTCTCGTGCTTTTCTTGACACTTCAGACAGAACGCAACATAAGGAAGAGCTTCTAAGCGTCTCGCTGGAATCTCGCATCCGCATTCCTCGCAGAGGCCAAAGTTCCCCGCTTCAATACGCTTAAGGGCTTTATCGATCTTCTGCAATAATTCACGATCATTCGAGGCGAGCCCTAGAGAAAATTCACGGTCATACATATCCGTGGCAACATCAGCCAAATGCATTACATGGCCAGAAACATCGCCGGAATCGCTGCGCTCCGAGGGTGACGCGTGATCGGCAATCTTCTTAATGTCATGGACGATCTTTTCCTTCAGGTCCATGAGAATGGTCTGGTATTTAAGGACTTTTTTCTTGTCGATCTTTGTTTTTGGCATTTGCTTCTCCTTCAAATTATTAAGATGACATATTCTTTAATGGTCTCAACCAAAACCTTACTTGTTGCCAGGAACGCTCTCAACGACAGCCAGGCAACGCACGCATATCTGCGGGTGATCCTGATGGGCTCCAACCGACGCGCAATAATTCCAGCATCGTGCGCATTTTTGACCGTCCGCTCTATCGACAACAATTTGTGTTTTAGGGCACTCAGTGCTGATATCAGATACAATGCCAGCATCCCAAACAACTTCGCACTGAGAAACAATAAAAACAGCCCTGAGCATTTCAACATCAAATCGTGATAGCTGATCAAAGATATTCTTGTTCGCTGTACGAATAACAACCTTAGCTTCCAAAGAAGTACCAATAAGCCCTTGCTGACGTTTTTCTTCCAAGGATTTTAACGCGTAAGGCCGAAATGTCGTCAACAAAAATCCCCACTTGGACTCAAGGTCGCCATCGCGGACCCAATCATCAGGAGTAGAATTCCATTGAAGCAAATGTACGCTGGAAATATTCTTTAGCGCTGTTATTTTAGGCATTGCTTCAAAAATTTCATGGGCTGTAAAGCTTAGGACGGGAGCCAATAATCGAACTAAAATATCGATCGTATGATACAGAACGGTTTGCGCGCTTGCGCGTTCGCGCGATTTAGCCGCCGAAGTATACAGTCTATCTTTTAGGATGTCAAGATAAATGCCAGACAATGTCTCGTTGCAGAAAGAATAGAGCTCTTGATAGACCATCGCAAAATCATATTCTTCGTATTTTTTCTCAACAAGATCTTTTGTCCACGACAATCGGGAGAGCGCCCAGCGGTCGATCTCCAAAAGCTGATCGTGGGCAAGAGTGTCCTTGTCAGGATCAAAATCATAAAGATTGCTCAGAATAAACCTAACCGTGTTGCGGATCTTGCGATACGCGTCAACGAGGCGATCCAGGATCTCCTTGGAAACACGGATATCATCATTGTAGTTGCTGGAAGCGACCCATAAACGCAAGAAGTCTGCGCCGTAATTCTTGATGATGTCTTGCGGTGAAACAACATTGCCCAAGGATTTTGACATTTTGCGTCCTTGGCCGTCCACCACAAAGCCATGGGTTAAAACAGCTTTAAACGGCGGCTTCCCATCGATCGCGACAGATGGAATAAGCGAAGATTGGAACCATCCACGATGTTGGTCTGATCCCTCCAAATATAACGCGACCGGAATATCTTTGTGCATCATGCCCTTAACGACCGCTTGATGGCTTACCCCTGAGTCGAACCAAACGTCCAAAATATCATCGGCTTTCGCGAAATCATCCTTGCCGCAATCCGGGCACTTGAAACCTTGAGGCAGAAGGTCTTTGATGTCTTTTTCAAACCAAGCGTTCGTTCCCTCTTTCTTAACGATCTCTTTAAAATGACCGATCACTTCAGAAAATAATTTCTGCTCATCGCTACACCCGTGACAAATAACAGCCGGAATAGGTACGCCCCAGTACCGCTGACGCGACAGACACCAGTCCGGACGGGTCTTGATCATGCCTTCGATGCGCTCTTTCCCCGCTTCAGGGATCCACTGTACATCATTCTGAGCTGCTTCTAACAACTTGTGACGAAGGCCATTGTGGTCGATACGCGCGAACCACTGCTTAGTCGCGCGAAAAATGACAGGCTTCTTGCAGCGCCAGCAATGAGGATAAGAGTGATCGATGTTCTCCTGTGCGAATAAAACTTTTTTCTCGTTAAGTTTCGCAATAATAGCTTCATTCGCCTTAAACACATGCTGGCCAGCAAACTCCCCAGCCTCCGCGCTAAAGATCCCGCGAGAATCAACCGGCATCACAACGTCGAGTTTAAATCTTAGTCCTGTTTCAAAATCTTCTTGTCCATGACCAGGTGCCGTGTGCACAAGCCCCGTACCATCTTCCCGAGTAACATAATCAACCGCGACAACAGGACATTTCTCTCGCAAACCAAAAGGATGACAGTAAATAAATTTTGTTAGGTCTTTTCCGCGGCATTGTTTGATGACCTCAAATTTCTGGATACCCCCCTTGGCTAAAACTTTCTCAGCCAAGGTCTTTTCTAGGATGAGAACGCTATCGCCCGTTTCAACAAAAGAATACTCATACTCCGGATGAACCGCAACCGCCACGTTCGCTAAAAGCGTCCAAGGTGTCGTGGTCCAGACAAGTAAAAAAAGTTCTTTGCCTTTAAGATCACATGGAACACCCTCAGGATTGCTTACGGGGAATTTAACATACACAGATGGCGAAGTGTGATTTTCGTATTCTACCTCCGCCTCCGCCAAAGCAGTCTCGCAACACGCACACCAATTGACCGGTTTCAGTCCTCGATAAATATAACCTTTGCGATTCAACTCTTCCAGCGAATGCAAGATCCAATATTCATACTCAGGCGTAAGCGTCAAATAAGGATTGTTCCATTCACCGAAAACGCCTAAACGCTTGAACTGCTCACGCTGAGGCCCAACATATTTCCTCGCGTAATCAT
>CAZAOD010000060.1:0-8481 GCA_964486675.1 uncultured Planctomycetales bacterium
GCTTCAGCTTTTCTTTCGACGCGGTTCCATCCATACGGCAAAGAAATGAGCCCTAGGGCGTTCTGGAATCTGGTCGGTCGGGCGGGACGGGTTAATCAAGAGAGTGTTGGTATTGTTGGTCTGGCGGCCGGAAATGATCCTCAGTCTAATCAGGAATTTATTAGCAGGGCTACGGGTGTATTGATCTCTCGTTTAGTTAATTTATTGGACGAAGTTGAAAGGCAAGGCAAGCTGAATCAATTATCGCTTGTAATACAAGAGGAGCAATGGACGGATTTCCGTTGCTATATCGCACACTTATGGAATGAGAAACGTAATTTAGACGCTGGTTTGGCTGAAACTGAACAGTTGCTAAGAAATACGCTTGGTTTTAGAGTGTTGCAGGAAAAGACTGACAATTCATCTAGGCAAAAGACTCGGGCATTGTTGCAAGCGACAAGTGATTACGCGAAAGAATTAGCTAAGAATTCGGGCAGTGCAATATTAGCGGATGCGACTGGTTTTACTCCAGAGGGCGTTAAATCTGCATTAGCTGGTTTGAGTCAGTTAGAAAATAAACTGACGCCTGCTGACTGGGAGCCTGCCAGTTTGTTTGGGAGTACGGGGGCGTCTGCACTGCCAAATTTGATTGGGATAATGATGCGTATTCCGCAAATTAAAGGAGCATTAACTGAGATTGGATCCGAGGGATTAAGCCACCAACATATTGCAAATATTACCCGCGCTTGGGTTGATGGTCAGTCAATTCAGCAAATAGCGAATGAGTATTTTAGTAACTTTAAGGGTACGAACGCAATAACGCAGGCATGTAAAGCTATTTATCGAGTACTTACAAATAATGGGCCTTGGGGACTTTCGGCATTATCAAAGATTGGGATTGATTTTGATCAGCTTTCGCCTGAGGAAAAGCGTCGAATCAATGCTCTTCCAGCAATGATTTATCATGGCGTAAAGACAGAAGCAGGGGTTTTGATGCGTATGAACAGTGTGCCTAGAACCATTGCTGAGCCGTTAGGAAAAGAGCTTGAACGCAGAAGCGGTACTCCAGCGAGCGGCAAAAATGTGGGAGAGGCTCGAGAATTTTTAAAGACGTTGCAAGAGAATGATTGGGGAAGATTTGCGCCATCTGGCGCGGCAATGTCTGGCAATGATTATATGAAAGTTTGGTCTTTGCTCTCAGGAGAACGTTCAAAGGTTTAATATGGCACATTCGCTAACAGAATCAGAAATTGAACAAGTTTGTTTAGATATTTTTTCGGGATTGGGATATGAAATTGTCCACGGGCCCGATATTGCCCCTGATGGACTCCATCCAGAACGCACAAATTATTCAGCAGTCGTATTGATTGAAAGATTGCGTGAAACTGTTGATCGCATTAATCCGAACATCCCCACCGAAGCCAAAGAAGAGGCTATTAAACAGGTGCTTCGATTAGAAAGCCCTGATCTTATCGTTAATAATCAGCGTTTTCATTCTCTGCTGGCGAATGGTGTTGATGTGGATTTCCGGAAGCAGGATAGAATTGTCACGGATAAAGTCTGGCTATTTGATTTTAAGAATTTGTCGAATAACAAGTTTCTTGCAGTCAATCAATATACGGTTATCGAGAATAATCATAATCGTCGACCAGACGTCGTTTTATTCGTGAATGGCCTGCCTTTGGTGGTGATCGAACTAAAAAACCCCGCAGATGAAAATGCCACTGCTCTAAGCGCTTTTAGGCAGTTCCAAACGTACAAGCTTCAAATCCCTTCGCTATTTCATTTCACAGAGATTCTTATTGCCTCAGATGGCTTCGATGCAAAAGCCGGTACGATTACTTCTGATTGGGAAAGATTTCTTCCTTGGAAGACGGTCGATGGAAAAGAGAAAGCATCGTCAGTCACGCCGCAGATTGAGGTAATGCTGAAGGGGATGCTCAATAAAGAAACCTTGCTTGACCTTATCCGGCATTTCGTCGTTTTCGAACAGGAAAAGGATACAAAAGACGGAAGCATAAAGATTTCAAAGAAGATCGCGGCGTATCATCAATATTACGCGGTTAATAAAGCAATCAATGAGACGCTTAAGGCGGCGAGTGCCGGTGGTGATAAGCGTTGTGGCGTTGTTTGGCATACGCAAGGATCCGGCAAAAGTTTGAGCATGGTTTTCTACGCTGGCAAATTGGTCTTGAAACTCGATAATCCGACGATTGTTGTTTTGACAGACCGCAATGATCTTGACGATCAGCTTTTCGGCACCTTCTCAAGATGCTGTGAGCTTTTACGGCAGACACCGGTGCAGGCCGAATCGCGCGCCAAGGTGCGCGAATGTTTACAGGTGTCTTCCGGAGGCGTTGTGTTCACTACGATACAGAAGTTTTTACCGGAAGAAAAAGGCGACACCTATCCATGTCTTTCAGACCGTCGAAATATTGTTGTCATCGCGGATGAGGCTCATCGTAGCCAGTATGATTTCATTGATGGATTTGCGAAGCATATGCGCGATGCGCTTCCAAATGCATCCTTTATTGGTTTTACCGGAACGCCCATTGAGCTTAAGGATAAAAATACCCGGGCAGTGTTTGGGAATTATATCGATATTTATGACATCCAGCAGGCGGTCGATGATGGATCGACCGTGAGGATTTATTATGAAAGCCGTCTCGCCAAACTCGAATTAAATTCTGCCGAAAGACCCAGCATCGATTCAGACTTTGAAGAGGCTACTGAAGGCGAAGAGGTTAACAAAAAAGAACGGCTAAAAAGTAAATGGGCGCGGCTTGAGGCGATCGTAGGAAGCGAGAAACGCATCAAGCAAATTGCCAAAGATATCGTGGCTCACTACGAAGAGAGGCTGAAAGTCATTGAAGGCAAGGCCATGATTGTATGTATGAGCCGGAGGATCGCCGTTGACTTGCATAACGAAATTATCAGATTGAAGCCAGAATGGTACGAGAAGGATGACGATAAGGGCGCGCTTAAAGTAATTATGACTGGCTCAGCAAGTGATCCTGTAGATTGGCAAGAGCATATCCGTAATAAGCCACGCCGAAGGGATATCGGGGATCGAATGAAGGATCCGAGCGATCCGCTTAAATTGGTTATCGTCAGAGATATGTGGCTTACGGGTTTTGACGTGCCGTCACTCCATACAATGTACGTTGATAAACCTATGCGTGGCCATGGTCTTATGCAGGCGATCGCGCGGGTTAATCGCGTATTTAAGGATAAACCGGGCGGCCTCGTCGTTGATTATCTTGGGATTGCTGATGAGTTGAAGCAGGCGCTTTCGGAATATACCGAGAATGGAGGCGAGGGCAAGCCAACATTTGATCAGGCAGAAGCTGTCGAGGTTATGTTGGAGAAATATGAGGTTGTTTGCGGAATGCTCCATGGTTTTGAGTATAAAGAATTCTTTTCTGCTTCCGTAACCGACAAGATGGTGATTATTACTCAAGCTCAAGAGTTTATTCTCGCCCAAAAAGGCGGTAAGGAACGGTACCTTGCTTATGTGACTCAGTTATCGCAGGCCTTCGCATTGTCTGTGCCTCATCCGGAGGCGTTGACTATCCGCGACGATGTGGGGTTCTTTCAAGCGGTGCGTGCCCGGTTAGCAAAATACGAGACTGGGGGAGGAAAGACGCAAGAAGAGATTGATTCTGCTATTAAGCAGATTATTTCAAAAGCGATAGTTTCTGATTCGGTAATAGATATTTTCGAAGCCGCTGGCTTGAAGAAACCGGATATCTCTATCTTGTCCGATGAATTTCTGGCAGAAGTAAAGGGTATGCCGCATAAGAACCTCGCTTTCGAGCTGTTGAAGAAACTTTTAAGCGATGAGATAAAGGCGAGGTCAAAACGAAATTTGATTCAAGGACGTTCTTTTGCGGAGATGTTAGAGAACGCCATAAAGAAATACCAGAATAAGGCCATCGAGGCCGCTCGCGTCATTGAAGAATTAATTGAGCTTGCCAAGAAGCTAAGAGAAGCAGACAAGCGTGGAGAGGACTTGGGGTTAAATACGGATGAGATCGCATTTTACGATGCCTTGGAGGTTAACGACAGCGCGGTTAAGGTGTTGGGCGATGACGCTCTTCGGATGATTGCGCGAGAGCTTGTACAGATGATTCGTCGTGATGTTACGATCGACTGGACGATTAAGGAAACGGTTCAGGCGAGGATCAGGCGTGATGTAAAGCGGATATTGAGAAAGTACGGGTACCCGCCGGACAAGCAGGAGCGCGCAACACAGACGGTTTTGGATCAGGCAACCCTTTTATGTAAGGACTGGGCTGAAACGGGAGCTGTGGCACCGGAAAACGAAACAATCTTCTTTAGCGATGTTATCTCAGACGATGAAATCGGTGAGGGATTAAAATTCACTGAATATTTGCCGGTTTATGATCTTCAGGCGGTTGCGACATCTTTCCGAGAACAAAAAACACCTGAGGTTAAAGGGTGGAAACCAATGCATGGCGTTCGTCGCTTGAATAACGAGATGTTTATTGCGCAGGTGGTTGGGAAATCCATGGAGCCAACCATTGCAGATGGGAGTTGGTGCTTATTTCGTTTTGAGCGTGGCGGATCAAGGAATGGTCTGATAGTGCTCGTTGAGTCTCGATGCGTAACAGATCCGGAAACGAATCAGAGTTTCACGATCAAACGGTATCATAGCGAAAAGGAAGACCTTGGAGATGGCCAGTGGCGGCATAAGAAAATAGTCCTTTCACCGGACAATAAGGATTTTCAGGATATAGTTCTCGAGGATTTGTCTGGGGATGAATTCCATGTCGTAGCGGAATTTTTAACTGTTTTGAATGCGGAGGCATGATGGTTAAGAAATTTATCCGAAAGCTTATCGACGTTGAAATTAAGCTGGGGTTTCTGCATATACCGGCCGCTGGGATCGAAATGATGCCGGACAAGGACGGCAAGATCGCTGTTGTGGTTGACGGGAAGGATAACGAGTTGACCTATAACGCAAAGCACAAGCGCGTTTTCGGTCTCGTTCGCTGGTACAAAGCACATAATACCCGAGTTGGTGATGAGGTCGTCTTCGAAAAGGCTGGCGCGAAGTATTCGCTTTCATTCAAAGATAAGTCACAGGAAACACCGCTTAAAGAAGCCGAGACGCTTTTGGATATATCAGGTTTGTCATCGCAGGCGAAGGGCGATATTGTCGAGGAGAGGATAAAGGAACTGATCGTTCTTCAGGGGCAAGGCCTGTTAAGCGTTTATCGACCAGTTACGGATACGCAGGGTGTGGATCTGGTTGTGACCAAGGCCGGGATGTTTCAGCCGATCTTTCTACAGATCAAAGGCAGGTTCAATGTAGAGAAGCGCGGCTATTTCCTGATGGACATCAACAAGAAAACCTTCACGCCGCACCATTCGTATTTCGTGGTCGGGGCGTATTTTAATCCTCAGAAGATGGAAATTGATGAGAATGTATTGCTGGTTCCGAGTCTTGAGGTCGCAAAGGGTACAGTGGTCAAGAGTAAGCGGGGAGAAAGTCTGCGGGTTCAGAATCATTTATCACCGGATTCACAGGGCCGCTGGGCACCGTTTTTGATCAAAAAGACCGATTTGGCAAATAAGCTACTCGAGAAGTTTGAGGAGATGGCGAGGTATATTAAATGAGCAAAAAGTTTATCTTTCGCATTAACTCTGGCAATGAGACAAAAACAATCAATGAAGAGAATCTTGCTGATTACGCTCGTGGTATTGGATTAGAACGCATCGCGCCCGATCGTTGCTCTTGGCTTTTTATAATGAATTTATACCTGTTTGCTGAAATAAACGGTATAGATTCAAAATTAGTTGTTGAGGAAATTGAGGTGCTTGAAGGTAAGAGGCAGGGTATCGGGACAAAACCAGCAACTCAATTTAAGAAAGATCCGTTAAAAGGCTTATGGCATAAACATTTTTTTTCGGCCCACTTTGTGCCGCGTAATCTTCGCAATCAACTGGGAAAGAATGGCATTAGGGATTTGGTCAAAGAGGTTTTTGATCCTGCAAGGTCACCAGTTGTGACTGTGGATATGGTTAACGAGCTATCGAAACGACTTGTAACTGGGTCCTTAGAAAAAAGAGAAGCACAGGATAAACTGACGGGCGAGTGGATTGTTTTCGCGAAACATGATGGGAAAAATTACTATCTTTGTATTTCGACGCATAAAGAGGGGGATCAAGTAATTTACAATCAAATCAGCTCTATGTGTTTTGAGCAGTTTCCTTTTTTAAATATATAAGCACGATCAAACTAAATCATAACCAAAGGAGTTGCAATGGATAAGGTGAAGTTGTCAGTAGTTATCATTACAAAGAACGAGGAGCACAATATTAAGGATTGTCTTGAATCAGTCAAATGGGCAGATGATATTGTCGTTGTTGACGATATGAGCAAAGATCGGACTGTTGAAATTGTTAGAGGATATACCGAAAGAATATTTTCTAGGAAAATGGATATTGAAGGTCGGCATAGGAACTTGGCGTATGATCGTGCACGCCATGCTTGGATTTTAAGTCTTGATGCTGATGAAAGAGTCACTCAAGAATTAAAGCAAGAAATAATTGGCATAATAAATAGTTCTTCTGAGCATAAGGCCTTTTCCATTCCTAGGAAGAACTATATCGGAAATTATTGGGTCAAGTACGGTGGGTTATATCCAGCGGCACAATTAAAATTATTTCAAAAAGAATATTTTCGCTGGGAGGAGGCTGAAGTACATCCTATGCCGATTTTGAGTGGATCCTGTGGCCTTTTGAGGGCTGATCTCATCCACTATTCCTATTTAAATTTTGATCATTTCATTAAAAAAGTGAATGGTCAGACGACTCTTGAAGCGGCGAAATGGTTTCGCGATAAAAGAAAAATGTCCCAGGGTAAAGCATTGTGGCGAGCTTTCGACCGATTTATGAGGAGTTATTTCCGAAAAAAAGGATATAAGGACGGATTTATAGGATTTATGGTTGCATTTTGCAGTTCACTTTATCAAGTGCTTAGTTATGCCAAATATTTTGAATTAGTGAATAATAAATTAAATTCAAGTTTGGCGGGACGCCGGATGATGATTTGTCCATGCTGTAATAACAGTGATTGGGTGGAAGCATATTCAATAAAAGCATGGATTATAGAGAAATGTTCTGTATGTGGTTTTGCGAAAATAGACCCGCTACCTACTGTAGAAAGTCGCCCAGATTTCTTTTCAGAGGAAAAGGTTGTTGGAGATAATACCAAAAAACTGACTCTGTCGCAGAAAATTTCGAGAGGAATGAAAAAACTTTTTAAACAAGTTTCGCATAGGGATAAAAGTGAAATTTTTCTTGGAAAGATTTCACAATCGCTTCCAAAAGGATCAGCGGTTCTTGATATAGGTTGTGGTGATGGTAGTTTTATGCGACTGGCTGAGAGGAAAGGGTACAAGTGTACGGGCATTGAAATTTCTGCGTATTTGGCCGGTCTTTCAAAGGGAAAAGGGCTTAAAACACTAACCGGGAATTTTTTATCCCATGATTTTGGTGACCAGAAATTTGATGGAATAACTTTAATTTCACTTCTAGAACATTTGGATGATCCGGAATTGGCAATAAAGAAATGTTTTAGTCTTCTCAATGATAAAGGAGTTTTATTTTTAAAGACAGTGAATTACGCATGCCTCAATAGATTTATAAGGGGGGGGGATTGGACTGGATTCCGACCACCGGATCACATAGTTTATTTCACCCCAACAAATTTGAAGCGTCTTTTGAAGAAACATGGATTTAATAAGATAAATTTTTCTGCATGGGCGTTTAATGATAATATGTATTGTGATGCTATAAAATAATCTTTGCTACACATTATTTTAAGCCAGACTTAGTTTCGATACATGATTCGCGCTGTTCCGGTGTGCTGAGGGCGGCGATCCGGAGCAAGGCCTTACCGGAGAATCGTTTAAGCAGTGATTGATCTTCGGTCGTTTTCATGATAGAAATAAAGTCGTCCGGGAGGTTCTCAACGATAGTCATGAGCTGAGATACCCGGGCCCGGGTGATGCCGAAGCGGTTGCCCGCGGCGGTTTGTGTTCTTTGAGGATTTTCGATCAGATATTCCCGCACTTGGACGGCCATGGCCACGATGTTCTTGTAAACCGGCCTTGGCGCTTGTGGGAGAGGTGGCAAAGGATCGTATAAACTGATGGCCGTGCCGCGACCGCGGCGCCGGTACATCTTCACAAGTATACGTATTTCCTTGCACTTAGAAAGCTTTGCCCAACCACGCCTCGAGTCCAACGTGGGGAGAAATTTACCCCCTTGAACCATTTTAGAATGGTTAACAAGATCGTCGGGTTTTGTGGTGCGCCTTGCGTCTGTGGTGGGCGGGTAATTCTCTGGCACAACAAGCGCATCCCGATGATGTCTTGTGTTACACGTGGAGAGGAAAAATTTAGGCGTTGACAAATGTTAGCAAATATGCTAACATTTAAATGGAGATAGGGATGAGCTATCCGAAGCAAG
>CAZAOD010000061.1:0-8282 GCA_964486675.1 uncultured Planctomycetales bacterium
TATCGTTCCACCAACGATCAACTATGAAAATCCTGACCCTAACTGCGACCTTGATTATGTTCCCAATCAGGCTCGCCAACTCACAGTGAATGCCGCGATGTCAAATTCTCTTGGCTTTGGCGGCCACAATGCATCGCTGATCGTTAAAAAATTTCAAGGATAGTTTTATTTTAAATAAGGAGTGTTCAGATGAAAAATTACAAATTAGCCGTTATTCCCGGAGATGGAACAGGCCCTGAGGTCGTCGCTGAAGGCCTGAAGGTTTTGAAAGCCGTTTCTGAAAAATGCCGATTCAAATACACGACAACCGACTATGATTTTGGCGGGGAGAGATATCTGAGGACAAAAGAAGTCCTGCCAAAAACAGCCGTTAAAGAGCTTAAAACCTTCGATGCGATCTTCTTAGGCGCCATCGGACATCCGGATGTTAAACCAGGCATCCTGGAAAAAGGCATTCTCTTAAAACTTCGCTTTGATCTGGACCAATACATCAACTTACGTCCTGTTGTTCTGTACGATGAGCGTTTTTGCCCTCTTAAGGATAAAAAGCCGGATGATGTTCACTTTACGGTCATCCGAGAAAATTCAGAAGGGCTTTATAAAGGATTAGGGGAGTTTCGCAATAAAGGCAAAAAAAATGAGGTCGCGATCCAGGTCTCTCACAATACGCGCAAAGGCGTTGAACGCTGCTTGCGCTATGCGTTTGAGTACACCAAAAAATTTGGCAGAAAAAAGAAACTGACCTTATGCGGAAAAACAAATGTTCTAACCTTCGCGTTCGATCTTTGGGAGCGGACATTCCATGAGATCGCCAAAGAATATCCGGATATTACAACAGATTACGCTCATGTAGACGCAACGACCATGTGGTTCGTTAAAAATCCCGAATGGTTCGATGTGATAGTGACGGACAATATGTTCGGCGATATCATAACGGATTTAGGCGCGATGATCCAGGGCGGGATGGGGATCGCTGCTGGCGGGAATATCAATCCAAGCGGCGTTTCGATGTTCGAGCCCATTGGCGGTTCAGCACCTAAGTATACAGGAAAAAACATCATCAATCCGTTGGCGGCCATTTGCGCAATGGGCATGTTATTGCGTGAAATCGGGGAAGCTAACGCGGCTGATCTGATCGAAACCTCGGTCAAAAAGATCGTTCGCGAGAAGCTCAAAACCCTTGCCGCAGGAAAAATGGGTTATTCCACAACGCAAGTTGGGGATCTAGTGGTTGAAAATCTATAAGAAAAATAACAAACAAGGAATATCGTCATGAAAAAATATACTGTTGCTGTTGTTGGTGTCGGCGCTGTAGGCCAAGAAATGATCCGAGTTCTCAAGCAGCGCGCGTTTCCTGTTGGTGATCTGCGTGTTTTTGCCCGTAGCGACCGAACGATCACGATCGACGGCATCCAATACACGGTCAAAGAATTAAAAGATGGAGCTTTTAAGGGTGTCGATATCGCTTTATTTGCAGGAACGGAAGGCGAAAAAGGAGCCGCGAATGTTTTTGCCGCGCAAGCGATCAAGGAAGGGGCTGTTGTTATTGATAACGGCGCGGATTTTCGCATGAAAAAAGATGTTCCGCTGGTGGTTCCTGAAGCGAATGCGAAAGATATTAAAACGCATAAAGGTATTATCGCCAACCCTAACTGTTCCACGATCCAAATGATCGTCGCGTTAGCGCCGATCTATAAAAGATTTGGCCTTAAACGCATCATTGCTTCGACCTATCAAGCTGTTTCTGGCTCTGGCCGCAGCGGCATTGTTCAGATCGAGAATGAGTACCGCCAATGGGCCACCAATGCACCAGAAAGTGTCGAGCGTCCAATGGGGGATCCGATCAGCTTCAATCTCTTCCCGCACATCGGAGGATTTTCCGATGATGACTACACGACAGAGGAGTGGAAGGTGGTTCATGAGACCCATAAGATCTTTCACGATAAAAAGATCAAGATCTCTTGCACGGCGGTCCGTGTTTCGGTCCGTAATGGCCACAGCGAAGCGGTCTATTTTGAGACCTCAAAGCCGTGCACAGTGCAAAAGATCCGCGCCCTTCTGTCAAAGGCTCAAGGTGTTATCCTTATGGATGACCCAAAAAACAACAAATATCCAATGCCTATCCACTGCGATGGCAAAGATGAAACATTTGTTGGCCGTATCCGTCGAGACCCTTTTGTCAAGAACGCCTTCTGGGTGTGGGTCGTAGCTGACAATCTTCGTAAAGGCGCTGCCACCAACGCGGTGCAGATCGCTGAAGAACTGATCAAAAAATAGATCGGCATGCCGAATTTCAAGCTTACCATCGAATACGATGGAACAGATTTCTGTGGCTGGCAGATCCAACGGGCAAACGAGCGTACCGTTCAAGCAGAGATCAAGAAAGCTCTAGAAAAGATCGTCAAGCATCCTGTGACCGTGATCGGCGCTGGACGCACCGATAGTGGGGTACACGCGCTGGGACAAGTCGCGCATGTTCGTTTATCATCATCCATAACGCCTTCTATTCTTCTTAAGGCATTGAACGCGAACCTGCCTGAGGACATCGCGATCCTGGGTGTAAAAAAGGTGAGTGACGATTTTCACGCGCAATTTTCCGCGCGCTCCAAGATCTACCGCTACACGATCTTAAATCGTGAATCACGATGCGCGAACGAACGAAAATTCTGCCTGCACATCCGTCAGCCGATCGATATCCCAATGCTCACAAAAGCCGCCCGCGTTTTTATCGGCCGGCATGATTTCCGGGCTTTCAGGGGATCCGCGACACCACAGAAAAGGCGGGATAAGAGCAAAACGACCGTTCGAACGGTCCACAAGATCGTATTACGCCGTCGAAAAGATTTTATCTTTTGCGATATTGAAGCGAATGGGTTTTTGTATAAAATGGTCCGCAACATTGTTGGCACTTTGCTGGATGTGAGCGCGGGACGCATTCGCCCAAAAGACCTAAAAGCGATCATGGCGTCGGGTGATAGGCGTAAAGCAGGAAAGACCGCTGCCGCGCATGGACTCTGTTTATACAAAGTAAATTATTGACATTTTAATGAAAACTGATATACTTTCACTTTATTATTAATCGTTCAATGACTGTGGGATAAGCTATGATCAAAAAGACAAAAACATATATGGCGAAGAAAACGGACGTGACGCGTCAATGCTATGTGATTGATGCCACCAACAAGGTCCTCGGGCGTGTCGCTGCGAAAGCTGCTTCCATTTTATGCGGCAAGCACAAAACGATCTACACACCGCACACGGATACCGGCGACATGGTGATCATTATCAATGCTGAAAAGATCCGAGTAACAGGCCGCAAGCTTGAACAAAAGGTCTATCAGCGCTACTCAGGATACCCTTCAGGCCAAAAAAGTGTTGTGCTTGCTGACATGCTAACAAGCAAACCAACCCAGGTTTTAAAGTTAGCTATCCAGCGTATGCTACCAAAGAACCGTTTAGGATCAAAGATCATCAAGAAATTGTATCTGTACGCCGGCGACAAACATGGTCACCAGGCGCAAAAACCGATCGTATTGGAGGTTTAATTTTTATGGTTGAGATTGTTAAATATGCCGCAACAGGCCGACGGAAGACAGCTTCCGCCCGTGTAACGATCATGCCGGGAACAGGGGCCGTCAAGGTTAACAAACGCGCTTTTAACGACTATTTTCCATCCGAAAGCGACCGCATACGCGTGTTGATGCCGTTAAGCATTACCAATAACCTAAATAAATTTGATATCATCGCACAAGTTAATGGCGGTGGTTTGCCAGGGCAAGCAGATGCGATCAAATTAGGGCTGTCACGTGCGCTCGCCAAATGTGATGAAGACATGCGAGGCGTGCTCAAAAAGGCAAAGCTATTAAGTCGCGACCCAAGAATGAAGGAAAGAAAGAAGCCGGGGCAGAAAGGGGCAAGAAAGAAATTTCAATGGGTTAAGCGCTAATATTTTAAAAATTCTTTTTGCATTAAACAAGCCTATCTTCCTCGAGAAAACCGTTGACGAGATAGGCTTTTTCTTTTAATATAAATCATTATTTTTAAAGGAGATATTCTTGATAAACGTCGGGATCGTTGGAATAAGCGGATACACGGGAAAATTTCTTCTTAAAATCCTGCTGAACCATCCAAAAGTACGCATCAACTATATCGCGGCTGGGTCCACAAAAGGCAAGCTGGAAGAGATCCATCCGGAATTTATCGGAAAATCAGACCTCGTCTGTGATGAATTTGACCTGCAAAAGGCGGCGGACCACTGCGATGTGGTCTTTCTCGCGGTTCCTCATACAAAATCGATCGAGATCACGCCGGGACTGCTGAAGGCAGGCAAACGAGTGATCGATCTAAGCGCGGATTATCGCCTGAAGAATGCGGACACCTATCAGGCATGGTATGAAAAAGCGCATACAGATCCGCAATCACTCGCGCAAGCGGTTTACGGCCTTCCGGAACTATATAAAGAAGATATAAAGAACGCTCGTTTACTCGCGAATCCTGGATGTTATCCAACAGCAGCGATCCTCGCGCTGGCGCCGTTTGTGTCAACACAAACACGCAACATCCAGACGATCGTTATCGACGCCAAATCAGGTGTCAGAGGGGCAGGACGAAAAGCAACGCTGAGCTTGCATTTTTGTGAAGTCAATGAAAATTTTAAAGCGTACAAAGTCCTAGCGCATCAACATACGCCTGAGATCAACCAATGCCTATCGCAACTTGCCCAGGATAACGTAGATGTGACCTTTGTCGCGCATCTTCTGCCGATCAATCAGGGGATCTATGAAACGATCTACGTCCATTGCGGACAAGCGGTCAATGCTGAAAAAACGCACCAGCTGTACACAAAATTTTATAAAACTGAACCTTTTGTCCGGGTTTTACCGCTAAGCCAGCAGCCAGAGATCAAGAATATCGTTAACACGAACTATTGTGACATTGGCCTGGCCGCGAAAGGCAATCTGCTCGTTATTACCGCAAGCATTGACAATCTTGTAAAAGGCGCTGCTGGCCAAGCAGTGCAAAACATGAATATTATGTACGGCTTTCCTGAAAATACGGGGTTGACGCAATGATGAAAAAAACAACAGGCGGCGTGACGCTCGCCCAAGGTTTTCAAGCCAACGGGCTTTGGTGCGGGATCAAAAGGTCCGGCAAGCCAGACCTTTCGCTCATTCACTCAAAGGTTCCAGCCGTCGCGGTTGGTGTCTTCACTAAGAATTCCATCATCGCGGCGCCTCTGATCGTCACAAAAAAACATATAACTAACGGCCGCGCCCAAGCGATCATTACCAACAGCGGCAACGCCAATTGTTTTACTGGAACAACGGGCATCGAACATGCACAAAAAACCTGTGAAGTGACCGGCCAACTATTGAAGATCTCCGCCAATGATGTTCTTGTGTCATCAACAGGGATCATAGGGCGGCCTCTTCCTTTTTCAAAGATAAGGACAGCAACCCCTGAGCTCGTCGCAGGGCTTTCCGCGGCCAAAGGAAAGCTGGCCGCAAAGGCCATTCTGACAACGGATCTAACTGTAAAGGAAGCTGCCGCGGTCATCAAGCTTGACGGGAAAAAAGTATCGATCGGCGCGATGGCGAAAGGCTCAGGCATGATCGCCCCCAATATGGCAACAATGCTTTGCTATGTGACAACTGATGCGGCGATCAGCCAGAACATGCTTCACGCGGCTCTAACGACCGCGTGCGATCAATCCTTTAACAGCATCACCATTGATAACTGCATGAGCACCAATGATATGGTCCTTATCCTTGCCAATGGCCTTGCCGGAAACAAAAAGATTATAAGCAAAAATCGAGATTTTCACGCGTTCCAGATCGCGCTCAATTATGTTTGCCTTGAACTTGCCAAGAAGATCGTTGAAGATGGGGAAGGGGCGACAAAATTCATCACGATCACTGTCACGGGCGCTAAAAGCCAAAAACAAGC
The DNA here is from genome assembly GCA_964486675.1 of uncultured Planctomycetales bacterium. Classification (GTDB taxonomy): domain Bacteria; phylum Omnitrophota; class Gorgyraeia; order Zapsychrales; family Aceulaceae; genus CALGLP01. The sequence goes on from CAZAOD010000061.1 coordinate 5,947, forward strand.
AAAAACAGCGGCGTTGGCCATCGCGAATTCAAACTTGGTCAAGACCGCGGCCTATGGCAGCAACCCGAACTGGGGACGCGTTGCCGCTGCGGTAGGATCCTTAGAATTACCGGTCAACGAACAAAAGTTAAAAATAAAATTCAGCCCATTTGATAAGAAAAAGATCAGCATTACTGTTGACCTCAGACTTGGAAAAAGCTACGCGACCGTCTACACATGCGATCTTTCAAAAGGATACGTCGAGATCAATGGAAAATATAATTAAAAAAGCTGGTGTCCTGATCGAAGCATTGCCATATATCCAGGCATTCCGGCGAAAAGTTTTTGTCATTAAATTTGGTGGCAGCATCCTAGAGAACGCGGCGATCCGCAAATACATCTTTGAAGATCTGGTCTTCTTAAGTTATGTTGGCATCAAAACGATCTTGGTCCATGGGGGAGGGCCGCACATCAGCGGACGGCTCAAGGACGCAGGGATCCCATCGGTCTTCCATGAAGGGATCCGCGTCACAGATAAAAATACCCTTAAGATCGTGGCAGAGGAACTCAACAAGCTTAACGAACAGATCGTCGCTGAGATCAAAGCGCTCAAAGGTGATGTTACGGGCCTGAAAGGGTATGAAAATATCGTCTATGTCCGCAAAAAGGTCGCGTCACAAGACCTAGGGTTTGTTGGGCAAGTAACAGCGGTAAACCAAAAAGCGATCGAAAATCATTTAAAAGCTGGCAAGATCACGGTCATTTCGCCGATGGGGATCTGCAAGGTCAAACAACCCTACAACATCAATGCTGATGAAGTCGCAAGCGCCATCGCTACTTCGATGAAAGCTGAAAAATTCCTAGTGTTAACAAATGTTCGCGGCGTCTTAAGGGACCCGGCAAAAGATGATTCTTTGATCTCAACGTTGACGGTCGACGAGATCGAACAATTAAAGAAAAGTAAGGTCATCAGCAGCGGGATGATCCCTAAAGTTAATTCATGCGTTGAAACGCTCAACGGTGGCGTGCACAAAGCGCACATTATCGACGCGCGCCTTCAGCACGCGATCTTGCTTGAGATCTTTACCGATCTTGGTGTCGGAACACAGATCATTAAAAAATGAAAAAAATAGAAGTTCTAACAAATTATAACGATTACATCCTTTCCACCTACACGCGCATTCCTGGCATTTTTGTCAAAGGAAAAGGAATGACGCTCGTGGACATCGATGGCAAGAAATACCTTGATTTCTTTCCCGGCTGGGGTGTTAGCAATGTTGGTCATTGCCATCCTAAGGTAATGTCGGCTGTGAGGGACCAGATCGGAAAACTGATCCATCTACCGAACAATCTTTACAATTTACACCAGGCAAAGCTTGCCAAAGAGATCATTCGATGGTCTTTTGATGGAAAAGTGTTCTTCGCCAATAGCGGCGCGGAAGCCTGTGAAGCCGCTATCAAGCTATCACGCGTTTTTGGCGAAGGCAAACGTTTTGAGATCATCACCATGGATAATTCGTTCCATGGGCGAACCTTAGGCGCCCTATCAGCAACAGGACAAAAGAAATATCAGAATGGTTTCGCGCCACTTGTGCCTGGATTCCGAACAGTACCCTTTAATGATATTGACGCGATCAAGACGGCGATCAATCCTGCAACGGTCGCGGTCATGCTCGAGCTTGTGCAGGGCGAGGGCGGCATCAATATCGCTACAAAAGAATATGTCCAACAGCTTCGAAAGATCTGCAATGAAAAGGATCTTTTACTGATCATAGATGAAGTGCAGACAGGCGTTGGGCGAACAGGAGAAATGTTCGCCTATAAACATTATGGGATCACGCCGGATATCATGCTCCTTGCAAAATCATTAGGCGGCGGTTTGCCGATCGGTATCATGGTCGCGCACAAAAAGATCGCGGATCTTCTCAAGCCCGGTATGCACGCCTCAACCTTTGGCGGAAGCCCGGTTGTCTGCAAAGCGGCATTAGGCGTTTTTGAGGCGATCGAAAAAGAGAAAATGCTAAAGAATGCCAAAGTGATGGGGGCCTATGCTATGCAAAAACTTGAGGAAATGAGATCCCAAATTTCCTGCATCAAAAATATCCGAGGCCTTGGGCTCATGATCGGCATTGAGCTTTCGATCGAGGGAAAAGGTATCGTTGAAGAATGTTTCAGGCATGGACTTTTGATCAATTGCACCCAAGGAAATATTTTACGCATTATGCCAGCGCTCAACGTAACAAAAAAACAGATCAACAAAGCGCTTTTTACTATTCTCAAGGCGCTTAAAACCGTTGCGGGGTAAAACCATGAAACGTGACCTATTAAGCTTGCAAGACATTACAAATGATGAAATG
>CAZAOD010000062.1:0-7978 GCA_964486675.1 uncultured Planctomycetales bacterium
AACGTGCCTGCTTTGTGTATCGAGAAGCATACCCTTGGGGAGTGGTGAAACGGTAACACAGCAGAATTTGGATCTGCTTTTCCAGGTTCGAGTCCTGGCTGGGCAGCTTGATCTGGTGATGGGGTTCGCCGTTAACCGTCCTTGAAGGGCTGATGACTCCTACAGCAAAAGGAGGGTTAATCATAATGGCAAAAGTTTTTTGGATCGGATTTGGCGGGGGGATCGGAACCATATTGCGTTATATGGTTTCCAATATAGATCACCGTTTTTCTCAAGGGATCTTTCCCATTGGCACTTTGATGGTGAACATAACGGGATCTTTGGCCATTGGTTTTTTGTGGGGGTTTTGTGAGAAAGTCAATATCGCCATAGGTGTTCGGTTGTTCATTTTTATTGGTTTGTTAGGCGGCTATACGACATTCTCAAGTTTTGCTTTGGAGAATCTTAGTCTTTTGCGCGATGGCGAATTAAGGGCCGCAGCAGTGAATATCATAGCGACGAATTTTTTAGGGCTGATGGCAGCTTTTCTTGGATTTTATGCAGCAAGACTTTTTTTAAGAGCAGCATAAGAAGGTAAGTTATGGCGCAAGTGCGAGCGATTGTGTTAGCAGCGGGAAAAGGCACGCGGATGAGATCCGATTTGCCGAAGGTTTTGCATCCTGTGTGCGGTCAGCCCATGGTAGATCATGTTTTAGATATAGCCAAGGCGATTAGTTCTTTGATTTATGTTGTCGTTGGGTATCAAGCGCAGAAACTTTGCTGCCACCTGGGCCATCGCGTTAAAGTTGTTCATCAAAAAAAACTTTTAGGCACTGCTGACGCGATTCGCGTTGTGCTTCCTGAACTCAAGAATTATTCAGGCGATGTGCTCATCGTATGCGCGGACACACCGCTTTTAAAGAAAGAAAGCGTCAAGCGCCTATTGACGATGCATCGTAAACAGAGGGCTGCCTGCACTATTTTGACAGCTATTGTTCCTAGCGCGGTTCAGTATGGCCGCATCGTTCGTGATAATAAGGGGCAGGTGATCGCGATCCGCGAGGAAAAAGACGCAAGCCCTAAAGAAAAGGATATCCGGGAGATCAATACAGGTGTTTATTGTTTTCGCGCTAAAGACCTATCGCTGGGATTGAGCCGAATATCGCTGAACAAGAAGAAAAAAGAATATTATCTTACGGACATTGTCGCCATTTTAAAAGGTGACGGGAAAGCGATAGCCGCCAGTAGGTTGTCCGATGCGCGCGAGGGGTTGGGGATTAACACGCGAAAAGACCTATCTGCGGCTGACGCGATCATGCGCCAGCGCATTCTGGAGAAATTGATGGCGGATGGGGTCAGCATTGTTGATCCATCCACGACATATATTGATGCAGGAGTAAGGATCGGGCGTGATAGCGTGATCCGTCCGTGTACGGTCATTGAAAAAGATGTTGTCATTGGAAAGCGGTGCGCCATAGGGCCGTTTTGCCATGTGCGCCCAAGAACACGCATCAAAGATGATGCGCAGGTCGGTAATTTTGCCGAGATCTCCCGATCTACTCTTGGAGCAAAGAGCTTGATGAAACATTTTAGCTTTATTGGGGATGCGGCTATTGGAAAAAATGTGAATATTGGCGCTGGTGTTGTGACAGCCAACTATGATGGCAAAAACAAAAATAAGACCACAATCGCCAATGGAGCATTTATTGGGTCGGATTCGATCTTGGTGGCTCCAGTCAGCATCGGGGCTAGTGCTTTGACAGGGGCTGGGTGCGTTGTTACCAAGGGCCAAAGGATCCCTAAGGGTCAGGTTGTTGTCGGCGTTCCTGGAAAAATTATCAAAAGAAAGAAAGCATTATGAGCGAAATATCCATCATTACCGGTAATGCAAATCCAAAATTAGCTACAGAAATTTGTGATCAATTAGGTATTAATCTAACTGAAGCTTTGGTAAGCCGCTTTAGCGAGGGGGAGATTCGCGTTAAAGTTGAAGGAAATGTCCGCGGCAAAGATGTTTTTATCGTTCAGTCAACGTGTCGTCCAGTTAACGATAATTTTATGGAACTTTTGATCTTGATCGACGCTGTTAAGCGGGCATCCGCAAGGCGCGTAACTGCCGTTATCCCATACTATGGATACGCTCGCCAGGATCGCAAAGATCAGCCGCGCGTTCCGATCACAGCAAAGCTTGTCGCTAATTTGATTACTTCGGCTGGAGCGAGTCGTGTTTTGACCATGGACTTGCACGCGAGTCAGATTCAAGGATTTTTTGATATCCCTGTCGATCATTTATATGCGATCAATACGATCTGCGAATACTTTCTTGATAAGCAGTTTAAAGATTTAGTGATCGTTTCTCCTGATGTGGGTGGTATCCGCATGGCAAGAGCTTACGCCAAAAAACTTTTCGCTGGCCTTGCGATCGTAGATAAAAGACGTGATAGCCCAGAAAAAACAGAAGTTATGCATATTTTAGGCGAGGTCAAAGATAAGAATGTCGTTCTTGTGGATGACATTATTGCGACTGGCAGTTCCTTGATGGAGGCGATCGAGGAGTTAAAGCGCCGCGGAGCCCGTGATGTTTACGCGGCGGTCAGCCATGGCGTGCTTTCAGGGGACGCGCTTGCCAAGATCCAGAATTCCAAATCCCTCAAAGAAGTTGTTATCACTAACAGTATTCCTTTGCCAGATCCTGAGAAAAATCCTAAGGTCCAAACTTTAAGCATCGCTCCTTTGTTGGCGGAGGCGATCAAGCGTATTCACGATGAGAAGTCTATCAGCTGTTTGTTCTTTTAAGATATTAAAAAGATGAAACAATCATAACAAGAAAGCAGGTTATAAGGTAAAATGGAAGAAATTAAATTGGATGTTCAGCTTCGAGCCGAGCTAGGGAAATCAGGCTCAAAAAAAGTGCGCAGATCCGATGGGATCCCGGCTATCGTTTACGGCGGAAAGCAGAAGCCGGTAACAGTGTCTGTTGATCGCAGAAGTTTTGAGCGCGTGACCCGTGGGCATCGCGGGGAAAGCATTATTTTTCATATCACTGTGCTTGATCAGGAAAAGAAGGTTCAAGATTTTCCTGCGGTCATCAAAGAAACACAGCATAACCCCGTGAGTAGCGCGATCGCACATATTGACTTTGCGCGCATTTCTTTAACGGAAAAGATTGAGGTCAAGGTTCCTATTGCTGTTCAAGGCGAGCCTATTGGCGTTAAGAAGGACGGCGGATCCGTTGATCATCAATTGTGGGAATTAAAGATCGTTTGCTTGCCGACACAGATCCCGCAGCATATTGATATCGATATTTCGCATTTAGAGATCAATCAGGCGGTTTTTGTCAGAGACTTGAAATTGCCGGAAGGTGTTGTTGCGCATCATGACCCTGATGCTGTTGTCGTTACCGTCGTGCCTCCGATGAAAGAAGTGGAAGCGACGGAAGGGGAAGCGCAAACGACAAAAGAGCCTGAAGTCACTAAAGAGAAGAAGAAGGAAGAGCCTGCTGCTGAGGGCCAGGCAGCTGCAAAAGCCAAAGAAGCTAAAGGATAATATCAAAGGTTTGTTCATTGTTGCGTGATTATCTTCTAGTAGGGCTGGGCAATCCCGGCAAAGAATATACGTGGACAAGGCACAATGCGGGTTTTTTGATCGCGCGACATTTTGCTGATCTTTTTCATATGGATTTTGTGCGTAGCAGTAAATATCATGGCCTCGTAGCCCAAGGCGTGGTCGACGGAAAGAAAGTACATCTTCTTCTGCCAATGACCTACATGAATGCTTCAGGAGTCGCCGTAAAAGCTTTTGTTGCTGAAAAGAGAATTGCGCATGAAAATATGCTGATCGTATGTGATGATTTTCAGCTTGCCTTTGGGGAGTTGCGCTTTCGCGCTAAGGGTAGTGCTGGAGGGCATAACGGATTAGCCTCTGTTATCGACCAATTGAAGACTTCAGAGATCCCACGGTTGCGACTCGGCATCGGCAGTCCAAAAAGCAAGGATCAGATCACAGATTTTGTATTGTCAGAATTTAAAGCTTCGGAAAAAAAACATCTTACTGAAATTATTGATCGCGCAGCCAGCGGCTGTCGATCGTTTTTAGTATCGGGAATAAGCCACACCATGGCCGAGTTTAACAAAAAGACCAAGAAAGAGGAAATAACACAATGAAAAAGTATGAAATTGCGATCATTGTTGATGGGCAGCTGGGTAAAGATGAAAAAGATGCCATCATCAAAAAGGTCACGGATGCTATCACGAAAGCAGGTGGCAAGGTGATCAACAGCCAAGTTTGGATAGCGAAGCAAAAATTTATATTTAAGATAAAGCGACGTACGGAAGGGACTTATTATTTGTTGAACATGGAAGCGGCAGCAGACGCGGTCGCGAAGGTCAGACAAGCATTAGCCCTGAACGAGGATGTTTTGCGTTCTTTGATCACGGTTACTGAATAACGGCGAAGGAGAAGATTTATGGCGAGCTTGAATAAAGTTTTTTTAATAGGAAATCTTACAAAGGACCCGGAGTTGCGTTACACCCCTAATGGTGTTGGGGTCGTGAATCTGCGCATCGCTGTCAATCGTCGTTTTCGTGACCGCGCTTCTGGAGAGCTTAAAGAAGAAACGTGTTTTTTAACGGTTACAGCCTGGGATAAACAAGCTGAGGCGTGCAACCAATACCTCAAAAAGGGGAGCCCTATTTTTGTCGAAGGAACCCTTCAATCAAGGTCTTGGGAAGCTAATGGCCAAAAGCGCAGCACGATCGAAGTGCGCGCCGAGCGTGTTCAATTTTTAGGTTCGGCAAAAGATTCAGGTGTAAAATTGGCAGCAGAGGATGAGGGAGTTTCCGTTGATGATCAGGTAAAGCCTGAGAATATTTCTTGGGATGAAGAAGAAAACGTTGCTTAACATAAAAGGATAATATCATGAGAAAAATAGAAAAAAGAGATCGTAAGGGCAAGGATAAAAAAGAAAGAATTAGAAGGCCGCGCGCCAAGGTATTGACTTCCGCGGATATAAGGATCGATTATAAGAACCTAGAGCTATTGCATAAGTTAACGACACCCAGTGGGCGCATTCTTTCTCAGCGCTTCACAGGAGCAACTTCACGGCAACAGCGCGAATTAACCCAGGCAGTCAAGAGGGCAAAGTATTTATCATTGCTTTCTGTAGGCAACTCAGGAAAGAGGTTTTGATCCATGAAAGTTATTCTCTCTCAAGATGTCCCTAATGTTGGTAAGGTTGGTGATGTGATCACGGTCAAGGAAGGATTTGCGCGTAATTTCCTGATCCCTCAAAAGAAAGCTTATGCGGCAACTCCTGAGAACTTAAAGCGCATTGAAAAGGTCCAGGCGAAGCAAAAAGCCGAGCAAGAGAATCTGAAGGCGCAAGCACAAGAGTTTGCTAAGAAATTATCAAATGTTTCTTGTACGATCAGTGTTGAGGTCAACGACCTAGAAAAGCTTTATGGCGCTGTAAGCGACGCGGAGATCGTCAAGGCGCTTAAAGATGAAGGATTTGATATCGATAAAAAGATGATCGTTGTTGAGAAACCGCTGGAAGAGCTTGGGATTTTTGAGGTTGGGGTTAAGCTGCATCCAGAAGTCGTTGCGAAGATCAAAGTATGGGTGACCAAGAAATAAAAATCTCGCTTAAGCCTAAAGATTCTGCGCTATCAGATTATGAAGGCAAGGTAGCGCCTCAGAATTTAGAAGCTGAAAAATCTGTCCTTGGATCCATGATCATTGATCAGGATGCGATCGGGATGGCCGTTGAGATTTTAGATGAGACTTTTTTCTATTTTCCAGCCCATCAAAAGATTTTTGCGACGATATTAAAATTATATAATGATCAAAAAAATGTTGATCTCATCACGCTTTCTGATGAATTAAAATCACAGGGGATCCTGGAAAGCGTTGGGGGTGTTAGTTATCTGACCCTTTTGATCGATCTTGTCCCGTCTGCTGCCAATGTCGAATATTACGCGGGGATCGTTAAGGAAAAAAGTATTCAGCGTCAGCTGATCCGTAATGCGACGCAGATCCTTAGTGAAAGTTATCAGCCAGGCGTTGATATCGATGAGCTTGTTGATGGCGCAGAGCAGCTGATCTTTCAGATCGCGACAGCGCGTGAACGCCAAAAGGCTGTCCACATCAAGGAATTGATTAAGGAAACGATCCAAACGATCGACAATCTTTATCAAAAGAAAGAATATGTCACAGGCGTTCCAACAGGGTTTTTTGAATTTGATAAAATGACATCCGGCTTGCAGCGCTCTGACCTTGTGATCGTTGCGGGGCGACCCTCAATGGGAAAAAGCGCCTGGGTCATGAATGTCGCTGAGCATGCCGCTGTCCAGAACCGTATCGGCGTTGCTGTTTTCAGCCTTGAAATGTCTAAGGAACAGCTCGTGCAACGCATGCTGTGTTCTCACGCGCGCGTGGATGCGCACAATGTGCGCACAGGGTATCTGCTTCCTTCCGACTGGCCTAAATTAACAGCGGCCGCCGGTAAACTTTCTGCAGCCCCAATCTTCATTGATGATACACCGGCGATCTCTGTTTTGGAACTGCGAACAAAAGCACGTCGTTTAAAAGCAGCCCACGATATTCAGTTGTTGATCGTGGATTATTTGCAGCTAATGCGAGGCTCACAACGCGTGGAAAGCCGTCAGCAGGAGATCTCAGATATTTCGCGGTCATTGAAGGCTCTTGCCCGCGAGCTGCGTGTTCCTGTGATCGGCATTAGTCAGTTATCCAGGGCTGTTGAAAGTCGTCAGGACCATCGTCCACAACTGTCCGATCTGCGTGAGTCCGGGGCTATCGAACAAGACGCGGACCTTGTTGTTTTGTTGATGCGTGAAGAATATTATTTTCAGACAGAAGAGAATAAAGGTATCGCTGAGCTCATTATTGCTAAGCAGCGTAATGGACCTACAGGAACCATCAAGACGACCTTTATTAAAGAATATATGAAATTCGAGAATCTTGCCCAATCTCAAGGATAATAATTTAAGGGAGAGAACGATGAAAAGAATAGCATTAGCAGCTTTATTTGTGATGAGTCTTGTTTCATTTAGTATGGCCCAAGAAGCGCTGACCATGTCGAACGAGTTCGATAGCGATGAAGCTTCTCGCCAAGACTTGTCGGTCCCCCAGGAAGAAGGCGCGCAGGCTCAAGAGCAAACTCCTGCAGCCCAAGATTCTGCTTTGAGACCAGAAGCCTTTCGTTCCGAAACCGGCAAGATCGTGAAGGCAGTCGATATTCAAGGCAACAAAACGATCGGTATGACAACGATTCTGTCTAAGATTAAGACACGCGTGGGCGATGCTTATTCTGCTAATGTTATCAGTGATGATATCAAGCGTCTTTATAATACAGGGTATTTTTCAGATATTACCGTTGAAACAGAGAATGTGACAGGCGGGTTGAAGGTGAAGATCAATTTGGCTGAAAAGCCTGTCATCAAAAAGATCACTTTTTCCAAGACGCGTTATTATAGCGCGCGCAGTTTGGAGCTGAAGATCAAAAGTAAGAAAGGGCGCTTTTTTGACCGCCGCAACCTGAAAGAAGATGAGCGGATCATTAAAGAGCTGTATTCGAAGAAAGGCTTAACGAACGCGACTGTTGAGATTGACACGGAAATAGACGCTACTAACAATGGGGCGACACTCCACTATATCGTTAAGGAAGGGGAGCGCGTTAAGATCAAGAAGATCAACTTTGCTGGCAATACAACATTTAAGTATAAACGATTAATGAAGGTCATTAAAACCCGCCCAGACGGCATTTTTAACTCGGGATATCTTAAAGAAGACATTCTTGAGGAAGATATGCTGCGTTTAAAAGCGTTTTACGCTAGCGAAGGGTTTCTGGACGCAACAGCACGTTATGATCTTGAGAATGCTCCTCGTTCGCGGTTGCTCGTGAATGTTCAGATCAGCGAAGGGAAGCGTTATTACGTTGGAAATTTAATGGTCGAAGGAGACCTGAAGATCTTGACCAAGG
>CAZAOD010000063.1:0-7800 GCA_964486675.1 uncultured Planctomycetales bacterium
CCTCCTTGATCGTTGTCAAAATATCGATATCCCTTGCTCCCCACGCAGGCTTACTACTGATGACAGCCTGCAGAAAATCAACAAAATTATTCAGCTCCCCTGCATCATCTTCTTTCTCCATGAAATCATGAACAACATCAACAAAAAGCGCTTGCGCGCGCAGATCTTTTTCTTGCGAGCTCATCTGCTCCCAAACATTGTAATCGGAGGGATCCGTGCGCAGGTCTTGCCTCTCAAGGATTGGGATGAGTTCTTGGGTGATCTCTTTATCGGATTTTGCAAGAACAGACATAAGCTGATCCTGTGTCCATGAACCCATGTGCTCAAACATCTGCAAAACGTAACGATCGCTGACAGCTGTAGTTCCTTTGGCTGTGTAATAAATATCGACGCTTCCGATCAAAGAACTGTTTTCCTTTAAAAGATGCCCTATACCAGCTAAATAATCATCATCCAAGTGTGGGTTAATAATAACGACTCTTTTCTGATCCCCTTCACGCCAACCAAGTTTTCGCCCCAGCTCGGAAGGCGAAAGGATCCTTGATACAATATTCTTAATTGCATGATCTTTAAGCTGATCGAAAGTTCCCTGCTCTTTCAACTTTTCTAAATTTACTCGACGGATCTGGTCAATGATCGGATGATGAGCTGGGATCGCAAGGAAATCTTCTTCTTTAAGGCTCGCCATTGATTTCCCAAGATCACTTGCCAAGCGCACGAACATTTGCTTGATCATCTCAGGAGTCCAAGTATTAATAAGTTCATAATGCCAAAAATGTCTTTTTAAGCGCAGATTGGCATCAGCGCCGCCTGCGGTAATGATCGATCCACGTCGATCTTGCAATGCCGTAATCGGGAATAAAGGAAAATCCTTATCCAAACTCCCTTCAACCGCCTTATGAATAGCGTTTCGCTTGCTATTAGACGTTGCCAAGAGAATGTGCTTCGCGTCATCGCGATGCATCAGTTCCGCAAAGCCAAGTGTCACATACCCAACATTTCTCATGTTGTCAAATCCGCCGTTCTCTTTGGCATGATCTGCCTGGACGAAAAAACCTGCCTCATCCATGAACACTTTCTGATCTAAAGAAGTTCCTTCCTCCATAAAAGCAAGATGTCCTTTGCCCTCATAGGAAGGGCCAACGCCCCAAACGACAAAATGGCCGCCGCCCTGTTTGATAAGGCCGTCCGAGATCTTGCGCGAGTCTTGATCGATCGCTTTAAAAAAATTGTATTGGCGCGACTCCGTGGCAAGCTTGCCGTCTTTATATTTCTTGATCTGCAGCCCGTCCCTTTGGACTTCCTCTAACAACCCATCAAATTCCTCATCGGTCATCTGTCGTGCTTGCATTCCGTCCATGGTCAGATCGCCATAAAGAAGGTGTCGCTGGCTGAAAGGGATATCCAGCAAGTCCCACATATTGTTCAACTTATTGGCAAACGCGTGATAATCGGTTCTTTTTTGCGGTAAGATCGCGTCAAGGCAATACGCCTCAATGAAAGACATGTCGGGTTTATCACTGGGATCAACGCCTGCCCTGCTTAAAAATTCTTGTGTCGAAAGGTCCTCCCATGTCGACAGGACATCCGCAAGCTTACGGTAAGAGATCCACGGTGTTGCACCCGTTGCAAAATGAACAATGAATTTTTCATTCTTTCCCGCGTTCTTTCGCCAAGCCTGGAATTCTTTAATAAATTCCACGACAAAAATATCAGCCACCTGCAGAATATCTTCTGCGGCGTACACATCCATTCTGGTTTGGCTTGTGACCGCGTTATACAGCGCCTGCCCAGCCGATAAAAATGGCTGAATTTTATCGAGCCCCTCATAAACTTCTTTTAATTCTTGAAAAGAAGATCGAGGAGTGATCGTATCGATCAGATCCTTTGCAATTTTCTTTGCATCCACCGCAGAGCTGCTGCGCGCTATCGCTTTTTCTGCAGAAAAACGCGATAAACTCAGCGACAAAAACCCTTTCGTAGCGAATTCTTCTTCTTTATCTAAGAAACCTTGAGCAGTTCTCTGAAATCCCGCATCTTTTAAAATGGCCTCTACCTTCTCTCCCGCGACCTCATAATTCTTAAAATCCTGAGGATCGATGATCATGACCCCCGCCAGCCCTTCCAAAAGGCTTCGATCAACAAGATGTAAAATAATATCCTGAAATTCTTTAATGGTAGAATGATTTTGGTCCATTTCAAAAAGATCGACCACGTAAACGTCTTGTTGATTGCGCAGGTTTGAAGCCCGAAAAGAAACTTCTCCTTTCTCATTCAGCGGATACTTCTCTGCGTGGAAAAGGACCAGCCCGACATTCCCCATTTTATTTCTGACAGACAATGCTTTCATATTCTCATTATTGCGTAAACCGCGATCGATCTTGCGAAACCACTTCTCAAGATCAAAAAAAGGACTTTGCTGGCTGATGAAAAAAGATCGAACAGTATCCTTTATTTCTTGCGCATCGCTGATGACGGCATACGCAACAGCATCAGGATGACTACCATAAATTTCTTTAAAAAGGAGCCTGTCTTCTTCCGGGACATTAAGCGCCTGTCCCAGCTTGTCCAGATCGATAACGAAAGATCGAGTAGCGCCTCCGCTAAATTCAAAATTGCTATATGTTCTATGGCTAATGCCGATCTTTTGTTCGACATCTTCCTGTCTCATGCCTTGCAACAAACGTAATGTCATCAGGCCATGACGACGGCTTGCCGCATCAAAGCGATCAACATGACGCAAGACCTGAGGATCATAGGCGAACGCGAATTTCTTTCTGACGAGCCCGATAAAATCTTTTTTATCTTGACCCCTTAATCCGATCCAATCTGCCAAGCTTTCAGCGATGTCCGTCCGAAAACGTAGACGCCCTCCGCTCTCTATCCCTTCCAGAATAGAAACTCCTGTTGCCGCAACGATCTCGCGAAGATTTAGGTTTTTTCGGCTCAGATACTCCCACACATCGGCTCTACGCAAACCTCTGGAAAGTCTTGTTACGCGAACAATATCGCCAAAATGAAAACCCTCTCGCGCATTCTTGGCTCTCTCTAGAAGCTGACTTGCTGTTTCATTAATGGCAACACCAAAGAATAAAAGCTGTAGCGCATGTCTCGTATCGTCATCATAGGGCTCAAATAAATTCGCGAGCTCTATGCGATGCTTATAATCTCGAGCCACCATGCCGCTGCGCCAAGAAAAAGGTGTATCTAATTCTGACAATTTCAATTTCTGCTGAATATGCTCCCCGGTAAGTCCGCTATATGCCCATAAATCGCTGAATACCTGAGAAAAAATTTTGTCTTCATGCACAAATCCTTTTGCCGATTGCGACAAGATCTCCTTGCGCCACTTATCAATGATGCTAGGGATGTTCAAAGACTTATCTCCCCGCGCGCACCGCCACAGAAAACGTTGCTGATCTTCTTGATCCAAGCCAAGACGTTCAATGATCTTTTCAACGGTTCTCGGCTTGATCGTCCCTGTAATTTCTCCAGTGATCCAGGGCCTAATATTGCCTCGAGCAACACCCAAAAGATCTGCGAGATGAGCATCAATAATCCCAAACCTATCCTTCAAATACGCGATCAGGCCTCCAGGTCCCTGAAACTCTCCGTTACCATTTTTTATAAAGTCATTTAGATATTCGCGAAAAAGCATCTTTTGTTCAGGGGCGACAACGCGAAGATCTCCGATCGCTGAAGAAACCTTAGATTTTACCGATGGCCTTACGATAAGCTGAACATTATTTAATGTTGTATCAGATACCCAATAAGGTACGACACCAGAAAGAGTAGCTACATATTGAACATGCTGAGGCATTGTCCAGCTCACCCCTCCCGCGAAGTACTTTCTAGGGATGTTCTTTCTGGCATAGGGGTCGTATTCGACCTTCATCATGTTGCAGACGCCTTGTTTGAAGGTATCGAGGTATTGGGAATAGATTTGATCAACTTGGGAAGGATGAACAGTATCTGGTATCTGGTCGTTAGTATCTAGAACGGCATTGGTCTTTTGTTGCTTGCCTTTACTAGATACTAGATACCCTTCACTATTCACTCCTAACCCCTTCACTTTTCTCTTATCGCTATACACCTTATTCAATATAGAATTCTTCAGATTGGTCTTATACCAATGGCTTAAGATGATACTGTTGTAGATCTGGCGTAGCTGGGCGAAGTTCTTGCCTTCGTTGACTTCCTTTTCAAGGACAGGGATAAAGACTTCGCGGACGATCTGGGAAGAAAGAGTATTGATAGGGGTAGAAGAGTTTTTGGTCGTTAGTATTGGGTCGTTGGTATCTAGTGGTTGGTTTTTCTTGCTAGATACTAGATCCTTTTCACTATTCACTTGAGCGGCTAAATAATCCTGCTCTAACATGACTTTGAGCCTTGATTCCACGATGAACGCCTTATCCTCCTGGACATAGACAGTCGCCTTGTCCGGCATGATCCAGACCTTGTTAAAGGTGTCCACAGGGATGTTGGTGGTGCCGTATTGTTCATAGGCTTTCTTGTAGACCTTGGACCAGAAGTCCTTACCGATATCTGATTCAGGATTGGTTAAAGAGGCGGTGATCTGCTTTAACAGATAGTCCTGGGAGAGCATGTCAATGCCCATCTCTGTCTGGCCTAATTCATTGGGCACGATGCGGTCTTTTTCATAAGGGCTGAGGTTGACCCACAGGTCATTTTCAGGAAGTGTCAGGCTGGCTAAGAAGTAGCGGATAAGCTTCTCAGACTCTTGTTTAAGGCCTTCTCCCTTAAGCTCAGTATCACCGGAATCGACAATGAAGTCGAACTGAAAAGGGTTGTTGGGATGGATACGGATCCCTCTGACCAAGGCCGGGGTAAAGGCAGAAGACAGAAGAGCCGGGCTGGGAGACTGTGACAGGGCTTGGGCAAAGGCTGCAGTCTGCAAAAAAGATCCTTGCCCAAAGGCAAAAGCCAAGCCAAGGCTAATGATCCTGAAGAACGAATAAAGCTTTCTGCGTAATAAATAAAACATATATTTATATTAATTAGTGAAGTTAGTGGAAAGTATAGCATGTGCTATGCTGTTTTGCCCGAAAACCCTTGCCAAAGACCCCGTGGACAGTTATAATCAAAAAAATTTTAAACCAATCAGATCGGAGATATTCTCATGCTAAGGATCCTAAGAAAAAAAGGTGTCGCAAAGAAAATCCTTTGGGTATTGGCGATCATGATCACCATTTCCTTCGTATTCTGGGGTGTAGCTTCTTATTTGACACGCGAACAAGGCCCAACCAGCTTTGCTGGAAAAATCTTCGGACGCAGTGTTTCTTTTCGTGAATTCCAGAATAGTCTCCAGCACGTCCAAAATCAAGCCATCTTGCGCTATGGTGAAAATTTCGCAAAGGTCCGTAATTATCTCAATCTCCACTCTGAAGCATGGGATCGTCTTATTCTCATTCATGAAGGAAAGAAACGCCGCATCAGGGTCTCTAATGATGAAGTGATAAAAACGGTCAAGAAATTCCCTTTCTTCCAGCGCAATGGCAAGTTTGACAAGCAGTTATACGCGCAAGTCGTTCAGTACGCCTTTCAATGCAGCCCCAGCGATTTTGAAGAGGGCATCCGTGAGTCGCTAATATTTGAGAAAATATACAAACAAGAAACCTTGAGTATTGATGTGGCCGATGAAGATGTTCGCAAGGAATATGACGCGGAAAACGCGAAAGCACAAGTTGCCTATATCCTCTTTCCTGTCATGCGGTATAGCAAAGAAGTGGTTGTTCCCGATGAGGCTGTCAGCGCCTACTATCATAACAATCAAAACTTATTTTATCTCCCGCCGGGGATCAACATCGAGTTCATCGCGTTAGAGTATCCTCAAGATCCGACAGAAGAATCCAAAGACGCAATCGACCAAACAGCCAGCCAGATCGCGCAAAATCTCACAAAAGGTCAATCTGATCTCAAGCAGATAGGTCAAAAATATAACCTTGCTATTAAAGAAAGCGGCTTTTTCAGTGCTGAGGAGCCTAAGTTTGACCTAGGATGGCCTTTGGAGATCTTTCAGAAAGCCCTCGAGCTTAAAAAAGATGAATTGGCAGGCCCTATTGCCACAACGAAAGGATTTTATCTTTTAAAGCTAAAGGAAAGACGGGACGCTCGTCTGCTCAGCCTTGAAGAAGCAAAAGATAAAGCAAAAGAACTGCTCACATTGCAAGAAGCTAAAAAAATCGCCCGGCAGAGATCCCAGGAAGCTCTTTCCAAGATCAAGTCTGCTTTACAAACAACGCCCAAAGAAAAATTTGAAACTATCGCTAAAAAGCTTGATCTGAAATCTGAAAAAACATCCGAATTTACCCGATCTCAATATTTGCAAGGCGTTGGACCGTCAGGGCCTTTCCAACAAACAGCCTTCACCCTAACAGCGGAAGATCCGTTAAGCGAAGTTGTGGAAATGAGCAACGATTTTGCGATCGTTTATTTAGAAAATTTTATCCCCGCGGACCAGGAAAAATTCGCCAAAGACAAGGATTTCCTGAAAGAACGCCTTCTAGCGCAACGTAAGGACCAGGCCTTCAATGCGTTCCTTGCAAAATTACGTCAAAAAGCGAACCTGGTAGACAACATCAAAAAACTGCAGGAAGCTCAACAAGCGCAATAAAAGTGGTTATTGCGCGAGAAGCGCTTGATAATCCTGAGGCAAAACGTGCTTCATGGAATGGATAAGGCCATCTTTGGTGATAAGGACAAAGGTAGGAACGCCAACGATCGAATACCTTTCTGCGACAGAAGAATCTTCATCAAGGAACACGTCAAGGCCGATGCCGTGTTGCTTCATATAGCTAGCGACCTTTGCTTTTTCTTCTCCTGTGTTCACTAAAATGATCTTAACGCCCTGACCCTGGATCTCCTGCTGACGCATGTTGAGATCCTGCAAAGCTGTTCGACAATGAGGACACCATGTCGCCCAAAAGAACATGATGGCCGGTTGAGCGCCTTGATAGGCGCCCAGAGAGACAGCCTTTTGTGTTAACGTCGGGAGAGTAAAGTCTGGTGCCTTCTGGCCTTCCAAAGGGTTACCAAAAAGAAAAAGTTGAGCCCGCCCCCTAGCAAGTCCAGCAACAAATAGCAAAATAATAACGATCAAAACTACGCGACCTAATATCTTCATTCCCTTATTCTCCTTTTGGGCTGCAAGAATCTTGAAGCCAATCCAAATATTCTTTATTTCCTGCTACGATCGGCAAAGCAATGATCTCAGGGACCTGATAACTATGCAAGGCCTTGACGCACTGCGCGAGCTTTTGAAAGCGCGCCTTTGTGCTCTTAATGATCAAGAGGCTCTCCCGCGCTGAATCAACCTTACCCTGCCACCGGAAAAGCGACTGAACGCCTGGCAAAATATTGACACACGCCGCAAGTTTTTTAGCGAGAAGTCCCTGGGCGATCTTTTTTGCCTGAGCGGTATTTTTAGCCGTCACGAAAACAACAATATTCACGGATAACCTCACATTGGGCGTATTGTATCTTAAAAAACATCCCTGGCAAACTATTTTTCATCTTTTAGCATCATCACGGAAAGCATGCGCGTAGCTTGCTCTGCATCCCTTCGGTACGACGCATGCCCAGGCTGACAAAAAGTACATTCTCGACGATCAACGATACGGCTTGACCTGACACCCCGCGCGATAAGTTGACGTTTGTTGGCAACTGCTAAGTCAAAGAATAAACGACCGTTACGGCGGCTTACCTCTTGCGGAAAATAGTGAAGAAACTCTTTGCCGACTTCATAACAGCAGGATCTCAATGCTGGACCAAAAACAACCT
>CAZAOD010000064.1:0-6624 GCA_964486675.1 uncultured Planctomycetales bacterium
ACCATTACACCACCGGGCAATATTTCTATAAAACGTCATCGTCCGCCAAGTCGCCAGGCTCATGAGGTGATGATTCGCCCTTGGCTACTTGTTGCTCGTACGCTTCTAAAACTTTATTTTGCAGATACTCTCTAAATTCTTTTGTGACAGGATGCGCGATATCGCGGTGGTCCGCCTTAGCATCCCGAGGCTGCTTAACAACATCTTGCGCTGGAAGTTTTGCTCCGCAATGACTGCAAAATTTCGATCCTGCGTCGTTTTTAAAATTACATTTCGGACAGCTGAACTTCATTTTTCTCGACGGCATCGCCATAAAGGAACCGTTGGCGGAGTTGATCACCTTAATATTGCGCACAACAAAACAATGATCGAACGTGACCGTCGCATAGGCTCTAAGCTTCTTGTCCTGACCGTCTTTTAGGAATACTCGAATTTCTGTGATTTCCATAAGCTGTGCTCCTTGTTGGTTGCCCCTACAGCGTTCGCACCGCGGCAACATACGCATAGTGCCGGCCTAATTTTTCAGCAATAGCCTGAGCCTTCTTCTGCGTTGGCACCAAGCCAAAAATCGATGGCCCGCTCCCTGAAAAACAGACATCAAGCCCTGAAATACGCCGAATATTGTTCTTTATGGTACGAAGTTGCGGATGGACGCGCACAATAGCTGCCTCCAAATCATTCGACAGGAACTGACTCGCCTTTCGGAGATCTTTTTTCCTCAATTCGTGAGTTAGGATATTAGCATTATCACTTCTTTTTGTCAACTTTCTTTTGACCGCCCTAAACACCTCCCCTGAATAAACTTTCAGTCGAGGTGTAACAATCACATGCCACAATTTTTTGTCGATCTTGACCTGCTGAATCCTATCCCCGCGCCCTGTTCCTATACAAAAATTATATTTATATATAAATAAAGGGACATCGCTACCCAAACGTTTAGCATACGCGATCAGAGTCTTAAAGGGTAAATGCAGGCGCCAAAGCTTATTAAGCCCCAAAAGCGCGCTCGCGGCATTGCTTGAACCTCCTGCTAAGCCCGCGGCTACGGGGATACGCTTTGTAAGGTGGACATCAACGCCTTGGGAAATACCAAAATCCCTCTGAAGCATTTTAGCAGCTTTGTAGATCAAATTCTTAGGTCCGCAAGGAACGGACGGATGGTCGCAGAAGATGCGGATCTTTCCGGAAGACGTTAAAGTAAGACACAAATCATCATGCAAGGATATTTTTTCAAACAGCGTTGAAAGGTCGTGATATCCATCAGGGCGTTTGTTCAGGACTTTCAAACAAAGATTGATCTTGGCTGGAGAACGAAGAAAAATACTTTTCATAAATACAAACGCTAAGGTTGATTCACAAGAGGCGATTTTCCCTTATGCTCAACGGCTTTTATTTTCTTAAGGATATCTTCTTGGCCAGGCAGCATCTCTAAAGATTTTTCCCAATGCTGCAATGCTGTTGCTGTATCGTTCATCCGCAAGTATGCGTCCCCTAAATGATCATAAATAATAGGATCCTGCATAAAACTTAAAGCGCGCTCCAGAAAAAGACGCGCTTTTTCATAATCACCTTTTTTATAATACGCCCATCCTAAACTGTCCAAATAAGCCCCATTCTCAGGATCGATATCCAACGCGCGCTGAACCAACGCAACAGCTTCATCCAAATTCACTCCATCTTCCGCATACATATACCCTAAAGAATTTAGACTGCCATCGTTACCAGGATCCATCTCAATCGATCTCTTAAAATACGAAACAGCTTTGTCGCGGTCAGGAAGCTCAATATATAATGAACCTAATATCGAATATAGCTCCGCGCTCGGGCCGTTTTTTAAAAGCGCTTTTTCAAATTCCTCGATCGCTTGGCTGATCTTCCCTTGGGAAAAATACAATTGACCTAGAAAGGCCGGAATATCCCCACTGTCCGGATTCTGTTCAGCGATCCGCCTTAGAACGAACTCGTACTCTCTTTCCGCCTTATCATCGTCGGATTGGGAAGAATAGATAATCGCAAGCAAGTAATGCGCTTCAAAATCTTGAGGGTTAAGCTCAACAGCTTTTTTAAGCTCATTAACAGCCTTGTCTAATTGGCCTGATTTGCCATAACCGATACCCAGTCGCAGACGGATCGTGTAATTATCCGGATCAAGAGTAGCGGCCTTCTGATATTCTTCTAACCCCTGGTCTTCTGTTTCATTCCATTCGTTCAAAAGACCCATTGTATAATGGGCCAGGGCTTCCGCCTTGACATTTCTCTCGGCGGAAAAACCAGGCGAAGAGAAGAAAAGAGCTCCCCCAAGCCAAAAGGCGCACGCCTTTAAGAGTGTTGTTCGAAAATAACTGTTCATGAGAGATGGTTGTTTTCGCAAAGAAAGCTCGATCACTTTTCGTATGCTTGCTACGAAGTAAGCTGACGGTCTCAGCGTATGACGCTTCAAGGCGTCATACGCTGAACACTGGCCTAGTGATCTCTTTTCTTCAAGTGACGCATTGCCTTTCGTCGTTTCTTGCGCTTATGCGTCGAGATCTTCCTGCGTTTTCTTTTTTTACCACAAGGCATAATGTTAACCCTTTCGTTATAAGATCACTTAATAAATTAATTTGTTCAATGCGTATTCAATGATCCCCTGCGCGCCAGCATCCTTTAACTGAGGGATCAACGTGCGTACCGTACTCTCGCTAATGACCGTTTCGATCGCGACCCATCCATCTTTGGCCAATGGCGCGATCGTTGGGTTTTGTAACGCCGGCAAAACTTTTAGGATCTTACTGAGATCTTTTTCTTTCGCGTTCATCTTAAGGCCAACCATATTTTCCGCCTCAAGAGCCCCTCGAAGCAGCATAATAATCTGATCCATTTTCTTGCGCTTCCAAGGATCTCTATAGGCCTTATCATTGGCAATGAACTGGGTGGTGGATTCACACACCGTCGAGACGATACGAAGTTTGTTGGCGCGAAGACTGCTACCGGTTTCGGTCAGCTCAACGACCGCATCGACCAGGCCTGATGCGACTTTTGCTTCTGTGGCGCCCCAGCTAAACTCGACCTCCGCCTTGACTTTATTTTTTTTGAGATATTTCTCAGTGGCTTTAACGAGCTCTGTGGCGATACGTTTACCCTTGAGGTCTTTAACGGTTTTCATCGAAGACTCTTCCGGAACAGCCAAAACCCAACGCACTTTGGAGGCACTTTGTTTTGCGTATAATAAGTCTGCGAGATGCTCTACATTAGAGCCATTTTCCTCGATCCAATCCGCGCCGGTAATGCCGCAATCCAGCGCTTCATCTTCCACATAACGCGACATCTCCTGGGCGCGCAACAGCACAACTTCGATCTGGTCATCATCGATCACGGGAAAATAGGAGCGGCTCGAAACGCGGATCTTGAACCCGGCTTTCTCGAACAAACTGAGCGTTGCCTCTTGAAGGCTTCCTTTGGGCAGGCCTAATTTAAGCTTCTTCATATACATTTCCTTTTAAAATATTAATAATGGTATTCATTATATCAGAAAAATAAGAAACCGCATTATACATTTGTCAGAATTGATTGTAAAGAGAAGAATAGAGCGAGTTCTTAAGCTCTGGGTCCTAGACCCTAAACCCTAAACCCTAAACCCTAAACCCTAAACCCTAAATCCTAGACAAATCTAAATGTTCAAACGTCAAATTTATGAAACAAAACGTTTTGGCATTTATCCTTAGGGTTTTGAATGTGTTTAGAGTTTCGGATTTCGTGCTTCGAATTTCTTAATTAAGGCTTACTTTTTCCGTCTCGCGGGCAGGATCGAGACTGCGGGCGGCCCTAAACTGCTTCTCTTCCTCAGGTGACAATCCTAGAAGCGGAAAGATATTGGTGATGGGTGTGATGTTGATGATGACGGGGACAAAGCCTTGGATGTCGTCAGGGATAAGAAAGTCTACAGAATTTATTGGGTTTTGTTCAGAGCTCAATAAACCCAAAGAGCTCGAAGAACTCAACAAGTTCTTTTCTTCTCCTTTTATTGCCACGTTCATGTTGCGCGCGTTAAAATCAATACCTCCAGTATTCTGCCTTCCCTGCGGATTGTTCCCGAGCAAAGGCGAGGGGTCGACATCGCTGTTCGTAGCTGATGCCTCCGAGTCGATCACAACATGCTTGAGCACCTTTTGCTGAATTTGCAGCCTCTCCATCTCTTTCAAGATCTGAGGGTCTACGCCGTCGGCGATCTCAAAATACAAGCGATCTCTCTCAGGGATCTTATCGATCCTTTCAACCGGAACAAAAATAATGCCCAAACGATTCCAACCGCTAAACTGTCCTCGGAACACTTCTTGTGTCTGCGGGTCCTTTTTAATCTCCTGGAGTCCAAATTCATCAAGAATAAAGATCGGAATTTGATCTACAATATTTAATCCATCAATATAATTAAGGGCATACGCTTGCGCAGCAAGACTATCTTCCGGCAAAGGTATCAACGATATATTTAAATTGTTTTCAATAATAAAATCTAACGTATCACTTAAAATTGTCCATTCAGGGCGTTGAGTCATATCTCCGGAAGAAAATCCCTTCTGGTCCACCGGCAAATCCCGCATGCTCAGACTGTCAACCCAGGAATAATTTTCTGATTTTTCTTCGCCTTGCGTAAAATATGTATTTGTGTCATCATCAAAACTTCCAAATTTAACATCGATGATATCGGGCTGAGGAACATTATTAGAAAAAAGAATGCTAGTTATTTCGGTAGGACCTTGAGAACCGAAGATCTTGACTTTTTTACCCTGCGGCCGAATTTGCTCGAACATGTTGACCCAGTTATCCTCTAAAGTCTTTCCTTTCCCTGCTTCGCACCCTGCCAATATAAGAACAGCATTCTTGTCATCAGAAAACATATCAAATAGATTCATGGAAGCAAAAAATGCCTTGTCGTCCAAAGACGATAAATGGGAATACGCGCTATCAAAATCATAAGTACCCTGCACAGTTTGATTAGAGTGGATATTGATCATGACATTCTTAGCCTTCTTTGTTTTCTTAACAAGATCAACGATCTGTGCCAACTCTTTCAGATTACCCCATTCAAAATAGATCACCTTGTGGCCATGCCTCATAAAATTATCAATTGTGTATATCTCACTATTACCGACATTCCCGTTATGATCCCCGCGAGCAGTCAAGATCACAGTGACCTCTTTGCTGCTTAATTCATTTATTCTTCCTTCAGATAGTTTTTGATACAACATTCGATTCTTTATGATCTCATTGCGCATCTCTTCGCGCCAAATGATCGGCCTAAGAATTCTAAATTCATTCCATCGATAAAATCCTTTCTTAAACATATCCTGAAAATTATCGACATTGATGCGGGGAGAAAAAAGCGCAAAATTAAGCACATCCATAACAATATGAACAGTTTGCCTATAGTCCTCTTCACCATCTTTCTTGAGCAAGGGATTTTCACCAATGACAGTCAGGATCTTCTTAAAATATTTTGTCATAAATCTCATGTTCTTTTCAGCTGTCAGCATGGAGATCGCTGCTTCAAAATTCCGGGGAAGAGAGTCACCGTTGCTTTGACGAAATTCAATATTTTGCTCAATCCTGTACCGAAGCCGATCAACAAAAAGATCATTAACCTCTGGAATGGCGCAAAAAAGACGCGCACTTACTTTCTCCTGGGCCTTAGAATGCAGGTTAAACTCTTTTATGATCTTATCAAAATCAAACTCCCACTCTGCCACATCTTCAAGCCTTTTAAACATTTCTTGATTAGCAGCTTTTGTATTCCCTTTATATTTATCAACCAGATCTAGCAATTGTTGAATTTGGCTGTGAGCACGTACATGCCTCATTCTATCAGTCAACCAACTTAAGAAATCATCAAAAATATCTTGATCAATAAAAGATAAGCGAAGACTTTCGATTTGATCTCTAAATTTGTTCAGAACATCAACCGAAACCTTGACAAGATCGCCCTCCTGCACCACATCCCCCACAGGGCTGGACATCGCTGGTAAAAGAGCCTGATCATCAAGCGGCTGGTTTGTAAAAATATAGACGGCCCTGTCTTTGTCCGTGTTCCAGATAAAATCTGTCACTGGATAATCCTCAGGCGGGTTTTCAAAAATATCAAGATAATAAAATCCTACATTTTCAAGGCCGGCTCTAAATCTTTCAAACGTTCCTGTATCAAAACGCGCTAAGCGTAGAAAAAGGATCGCGTTTTGCGCTGACAATGATTTGATCTCCGCGAAATAATTTTCCATGTCTCCACCCGGGTCAGGGGCGTTCATAAAGATCCAATCAAATTTCTTGTCCGCATGCCTGGCTACAATATCTGGCGCGTCTCCCTGATCGACTTCCTCCATGGCAAAAACATCTGTGCCATCTATTTTTTCTGTCGCAGAGAAATTCATCCTGCGAAACTTTTCCACATCAAGCGCATAAACAGATCCTGTATCAAGGATTGACCGGTACCGCTCATCAAAAAGGTCTTGGATGAACTGCCCATCGCTGCCAAAATCCAAAACCCTCACTTTGTCTTTGGGATTAAGGACATAGGATGCAGAAAGGAAGCTAAATGTGTCTGTTGTTGGGATCTTGCCCAACATAAACGCGTTTAGATCCACACGACCGCGCGGC
>CAZAOD010000064.1:6634-7540 GCA_964486675.1 uncultured Planctomycetales bacterium
GCGCGTCGACCGCTGAGGTGACGGGTAGGATCTTTGAAGCCTCTTGCCGAACGGCTTCTTCCGATGAAAGTTCTTTATCCATAACAGCTTTTACTTGCGGCGAAAGATCATAAAGCGTGGCTAACGGCCTACTCGTATGAAAAATAACAGGGACCTCAGGGAATCGCTTTGCCATTTCTTGCGCAAGCCAATCCCCGCCCTTGCTTGGCATTTCAAGATCGGTCATGACCAGGTGGACATTTTGACTAGCGAGCTTGCGCAAAGCTTCTTCAGGCCCGCTTGCTTCAATGACCTCATAATCTTTAATTAACGCCTTTTTTAGAAATGCTCTCCAGCGCTCTCGATTATCAACGACAAGAACCTTGAGGCGAGACTCCGCGATAGGATCCTTGCTTGGCTTGGCGAATCGCGCGATAAATGTGGGATGATAAAATTTGTTTTCAAATCGTCCCGGCAGGCCAAAATCCTTAAAAACACGGATCTCCTCAACATCGAAAGCTTTATTTTCCAGCAACATCTTCTTTACGTCTTCTTCAATATACCAATAACTTCCGTTGTATGAACCGCCGGAAACAAAAGCTAAGAACGGGTCAGGAACAAGTTTTAGCGCAGAAAGCAAAATATTGCTGTTATCGGTGCCGAACATTCCATGATTAACGCAAAAAACAACAGGGCCTTGCGCAGCGATTGTCTGGATCTTCTCAATGTCCTGCTCATAAAGAGAGTAACCGGTAATATTATTTTGCTTAAAATTGCGATTCAGGCTTTCAATATTTCCCTTATCATTCTCGATCACGATCACTTCCTCTGCGCCAAGGCGGGAAGCCACGATGGCAACTAAGCCGACACCGGCCCCAAAATCAATAAAACTCTTACCGCGAATAGATCCTTTTTCTGCGATCATAG
>CAZAOD010000065.1:0-6857 GCA_964486675.1 uncultured Planctomycetales bacterium
CCTCTCCTGTCGGACGAAAAAGATTGACCAATACCTCGGGAAAGCCAGCGAACAGGACAAAAATGACCGATGAGTATGCCACGCCAAGCTTGATCCCAGAGGCGACCGCGCGCTCAGCAATAGCAGGTTGTTTGGCGCCCATATAGCGCCCTACTAAACTTGTAACCCCGATCTCAACGCCCAGCAAAGGAACGAACGACACCATATCCCAATTAAAAACAATAGTCGCGGCCGTAGCGACAACAGGCCCGCAAGAATAAAAGATCATGATCATCAGATTAAAAGCCAGGATATTAAGGAACATCTCTAATCCTGCCGGATACCCAAACCGCAAAAGCTTTCCCATGACCTTCGCGTCAAAACAAAACGCCTTAGTGACCGCGTACTGCCTTCGATTATCACGAGAAAAATATCCTAAACACAAGATCAGAAAACCGCTCAGGCTTCCAATGACCGTGCCATACGCCGCCCCTTCAATACCCAGCGCTGGAAACCCAAATTTTCCATAAATAAGAATGTAATTACATGTAATGTTGACCATCATCGCGGCCAAAGAAGAGATCATGACAGCGCGCGTTCGGCCGATCCCTGAGAAGAACGAACTAAGCGCGCAACGCAATAATCCCAAGACAGACGCCCACAACAAAATATTAAAATAAACCTTTTGCAAAACAAGTTGCCGCGGCTCAATGCCAAAGGCCTCAAAGAGCCTCCAGCCTAACGGCCGGCACAACAAGATAACAGGATAAGCTACCAGCACCACGATCACGGCTTGCGTGACCGCAATAGCGCTGTAACGCTTTTGTCCGGCGCCAAAATATTGCGCCACAATAGCTGTTGAGTATCCGATGAGCCCCAAGAAGAATGACATCATCATGAAAGATGTCAGGCCTCCGCCCATAGCGGCATTCATCTCATAGGGCCCAAGCCGTGCCAGAAATAAACGATCAGTAAAGATCATGATCGTATCGCACGCGTGGGAAATGACCATAGGAAGCGCGATCGCCAGCATCTCCCTAATACCGCCTGGAATATTTTTTGTATCCTTAAGGAACATTTTCTGAGAGTTTAATAATTAAAAAGGTCGTTACGCGTGTATTCTTTTTGACAGACTGCGTTCAAGGCGTTGAGGATCTTCTTCTGCACATGAGATGTTAGCCGGCGGCCTTTTATTGCCTTGGCGATCATCTTGTGCGTGATCTGTTCCGCGGACGCGGCCACAAGATCATGAGCGCAAAGATGGTGGGTTTCCATGATCTTCTTGATCGGCTGTTCGCCGAGATCATATTCCATTGACAACCTCTAAAAGATATCCCAACAGTAAAACTATTTGCCTAAAAACTGCAAGACAACGGTTCTCTGGCGGGGCTTGTGATCGAATTCCGCTAAAACGATCTGCTGCCATGTCCCCAAAACATATTGACCTTGCGTAAAAGGGATCACGAGCGATGGGCCTTGCAAGGCCGCCCGTACATGGCTAAAGCCGTTGGCATCTCCCCACGTCTCATCATGCGCGTACGAAACATTGGACGGTATGATCTTTTCATAAAATGCTTTCATGTCCTGAGCCAACCCTGGCTCATATTCGAATGCCGTGATCGCGGCTGTTGAACCAACGACAAAAACAGTTACCTGGCCCTGGCCAAAACCGCTTTTGGCAAGATGCTCTTGAAGCTGTGGCGTAATATCCACAAGATCTCCAGCGCCTTTGGTCTTCAGTTGCAGCTTATAGGTAATGATGTCCATACGATAAATTCAAAATCTTTGAAGCAGCCCCTTACCTATACTGCTTTATTGACATACACCATTTGTGTGGGATAAGCAAATTCGATACCGCGTCTCTCGAATTCAGCCTTAATGGCAAAATTGATCTCCTGCTGGATATCCATGTATTTATTGTAGTCAGGATCTAAAACAAAATAAACCACTTCTATGATCAGGCTAAAATCCCCATAACTAAAGAAATGCGCCCGATCAAAACGAGTGCCCTGAGTGCTCTTGACAATACCTTCAATGATCTTAGGGATCTCCTTGAGCTGATCCAGACTTGTTTGATAAGTTACACGCAGACGAAAAAGAACGCGCCTTTGCTCCATCAACTTATAATTACGCACGCGTGAATCCGTGAGATCGGTATTCGAAAAAACAACCTGCTCTCCTCCAAGGCTTCGGATACGCGTGGTCTTGATCCCGATATATTCTACGGTCCCCATGAAATCGCCGATAATAATAAAATCCCCTATTTTAAAAGGACGGTCGAAAACAATGGAAAAATAACTGAAAAAATCCTTCAGCAAAGTCTGCGCCGCGATCGCGACCGCGACACCGCCGATACCCAGGCCGGCCAACAGCGTGGAAACCTTGTACCCTAAATTATCCAAAAGGACAATAACGGCTAACGCCCACAGCAAGAACCGCGACACCTTAAGCACACCCTCTAGGCTGCGCACAAGTGTCGGGTCTTCCTGCCGCCGCTCTAGATACATGTTAATGCCATAGCTAATGATCATCGCCAAAAGGCGCGTGACAAAAAAGGTAAGAATGATCATCTCGATCGCGTTCACTGCCTTACCAACGAACTCAGACAACGTCAACGTTTTAATACTCAGGTAAAAACAGCTCAGATACGCTACCGGCAAAAAAATTCTTTCCAAAATGCTGACAATAAAATCATCTAAGGTCGTGACGCTTTTTTGCGCCCACGCCTTTAAATATTTGATCGCCACGCGAACAACGATCTTCATGACAAGAAACCCTGCGAACAAAACCAAGAGCGCGATCAGATAATCCATGACGCGATTTCCCAAGAAAGTTGCTTCCATGACCTGCATGTTCATCATAATCTCCTTTCTCATATGCAATACGCTCCAATGAAAAAACCACCCTGCGTAAAACTGCAAGATGGCGGCCCGACCATCATAACAGCCTCCAGATCTTTTCTCTGGACCCAGAACAAAAAAACACGATATGCTAAAGCTATCGCATTATAACGCATTTTACTATAAAGACAACACTTTTGCCTTAAGTGGCAAGACGGCGGGTGGAGATCTTGCCTTTAGCGAACAGATCGATGATCTTTGGATACATCTTATGCTCTGTTCTGTGGATGCGCGCTTCGAGAGTTCGCAGCGTATCCTTTGTCCTGATCGATAACGCTTCTTGGGCTAAAATAGGACCATGATCCACCTTTTCGTCAACAAGATGGACCGTGACACCTGTTGACCGCACGCCATAATCGAATGCGTCCTTGATCGCGTGCGCGCCTTTAAATGACGGCAAAAGCGATGGATGAATGTTGAGGATCTTATTGTGAAAAGCTTTAACAAAGACCGGGCTTAGAATCCGCATGTAACCAGCCAAGACAACAAAATCAACATGAAAGGTCCTAAGCTCCTTGATCATGGCTCGATCCATTGCCTGTCGGGTCACAAATGCCTGAGGGTCAAAAGTCACGGTTGGAATGCCGGCCCTTAAAGCACGTGTCAGGGCGAACGCCTTTTTGTTGTCAGAGACAACAAGACAAAGGCGCGCTGAAATCTTATTTTTCTTAAGCGCATCAATAATCGCTTGCAGATTGGACCCGTAGCCGCTGGCAAAAACAGCAAAACGTTTCATCTCGCATTAACCTCGCTGTTAAGCAGATTTTTCCTATATTTCACGAGCCCAAGAATGCCGATGACCGCGAAAAGACAACCGACACCGACTAAGATATGACCGTTAGGAACATGCAATTTTTCTGATAACATCGCGCTAACGAACATCGCGACCATGAATCCTAAATGCATAACAACCTCCATAGAGCTGAACACACGGCCACGCATCTTATCATGGCTGACCACATGGATCACGGTATTGGCGGCAATAAAAATAGGTCCGATGATAAGCCCCAGCAAGAAAGCTAAGACGCATGCCGTCAGGATCTGCGGATATTTCTCGACAACCAAGGCAAAAACCGCCATGGCCAATCCTCCAAAAATAAGACAAATAAAGATCGTCAAAAATTGGGACACTTTTTGTCCGAAACGTCCGTATAAAAGCGATCCGACAAAGAGACCGGCCCCTAACATGACCGCCAAGACACCTAAATCTTTTGTTATGCTTTGAAATGACTGTTGGATAAAAACAATGATCACGACATAGACCGCGCCCGCGGCGGCAAAAACGGTGAACAACATGGCCATAATAAAACGGATCTCAGCATGCGTGAAGAAATATACAAAGCCTTCTTTGATCTCATCCCAAAGGGATTTCTTGATATTGTCGATGATCTCTTTGCCAGCTGACAAGAGTTCTTTTTTATCAAGGTGTATGTTCATCTTATGGCTCATTGAAAAAACAAGGAAGCCGGAAATAAAAAACGTGGCTGCATCCCAAATAAATCCACCTCGAGGCCCTATTCTCTCCACTAAAAGGCCGCCAAAAGCGCATCCCAAGACAAAAGCGATCATGCCTGTAACGGAAACAAGGGAATTGGCGATCAGCAATCCTTTTTCGTCAACTAAGTCCGGAATGATGGACATTTTGGCAGGAACATAAAAACGGCTCAAACAAAACACTAAGAAGACAACGACATAGATCGGAACAATTGATCGCTGATAAATAAAAAAGAAAGGAATAGTCAAGACTAGCAGGCCGCGGATCAGATCGCATAAAAAAAGCGTTTGCCGTCTATCCCAGCGGTCAACATACGCCCCTGCTACAGGCCCAACGATAAAGACAGGAACGATCGTGAAAGAAAGGAGCTTGGCAAGCTCCATCGCTGATCCCGGCGTACGACTGGCGATCAGGCCGATCAGGGCCATCTGATTGATGCGATCGCCAAATTGCGAAATGATCTGGGCAAGCCAGAGGCGGAAGAAATCGTGGTTCTTTAGGCTGTCCAGAATGCGTTGCATGCTCTTTATTGTGTGTTGATCTCTTGAAAACAAACCTGCGCACGCGTTTCATCTCCAACGGCCCAGAAACTATTGCACAGGTTCTTGTGCGCGTTGCGATGCCGCGGGTCGCGGGCAAGCGTTTTTTGAAAATAGGAGATCGCCTGCTGAAAATCACCCTGCTTGGCGTAAACAACGCCTAAGCTATAATGAACATCTGCCGGCGTGTTCTCGCCTTTTATCATAGCAGAATATTTTTTAATCAAAAGCCGATAAGCTAAATTTTTATTGCGATCGACCAGATCTTGAAAGCTTTCCGCATCCGTAACTTTCTCGAATTCACTCAATCCTTCCCAAAGCTTTCCCTGGTCAAGCAAAACAGTAGCAAGGCTCACACGCGCGCGAGTGTTCGTCGGCTCATAGGCCAACGCGTTTCTAAAATACGGCTCTGCTTGAGCGAATTTTTTTTCAAAAACATATCTCAACCCTAGCGCGATATTCATGCGCACATGTTCAGGAGTAAAAGAAGCCGATCGGCTAAAAAGCGCGATCTCGTGTGTCGCGTAAATATTCTGCTCGATCGTAATGCCGGCTAAAAAGACCATCCAAAGTCCTATCAAACTGCGCGCCCAAGAACGTGTCAAATGCTTGGAGGCGATAAGCTGAGCGACCATCATACGAACTAAAAGAACCAGACACACAAAAAAAGCAACGGACGGCACATAAAGAAAATGGTCAGGAGCGCAAATATAACCAGCCTGCGAGCGGATCGGTATCAGCTGGGACAATGGCAGAAAACGGATAAAAATGAATACGATAAAGAATTTAACCGAGGCGGATAGCTGATGGCGCGCTTTCCATAAGATAAAAACAAAGCTAATCCAGAACAACATTGTCGCAAGACTTTCAAAGCTTAAAAAATTATAAAATACCGGATAGATACGGTCGAAATGAAGGTCAAAAGGGGCCAAAAGAATACGCACGTACATGATCGCCGCGTACATGAACGTCAAGATGCCGCACAAATAATCCTTAATATCCCTTACGAAAGAAACGCTTGAAATGTCCAATGCGAAGCGTATCAGTAAATAACCTAACAACACGATCCCAAAGGGAAATGCTGCTTTCAAACTTTTCCGAACGCGAACTGCCAGCGAACACTCGGTAAAGAAAAAGAACGCGTAAGAAAAAGCGATCGCAGGGAACACTGCGGAAGACTCTTTGGAAAGTAAGGCAAAAGCAAAGCTAAACATGGAGACGATGTAATAACTAAATCTTTTGCTGCGCATGGATAAGGCGAGGAACATCAAAGCGACCCACTCAAAAAGAGCGCACAACAAGATCGATCTTCCCGCGATATTGGCTACAGCCTCAACATAAACTGGATGGATCGCGAATAAAAAAGCGACCCAAAAGCCTATGAGCGTGCCTTGAAAGACGAATCTCATGAAATACAACACAATCATTGCTGTCAAAGAATGAAGAACAATATTGGTGAGATTAAAAAAGAATGCGTTAAGTCCAAAAAAATGTTTTTCGAGGGCGAAAGACAGCGAGACAAGAGGCCGATAATAAAAACGATCATCACCAAAAAATGATTTGCTGAATATCCGCGGAAAATTTTTGATGTCCTGGATATCAGGATTGGCATAGATAGAAGCCTGATCATCCAAAGTTTTAAAAGGAGCGGAAAGAATGAAGGAATAAAGGACAAAAATGCTGGAGACAAGAATAAAGACCTGGAAAGCTGGATGTTTTAAATCAAGAAATTGCTTCATGATAAAGTAAATGCCGCAATCTTTCACCGCACTGGATCAACAAAAATTGGGACAATTTAATTGTCGCTGAGTTTTTCACAAGAAGATCAAAGCGGCGAGAGGAATCAATGGCGCTGCTTTCAGATCGCTTCCTACAAAAATAACACGCCGTTGCGTCTTCCTTATTATTATTTTCACAGGAAAAGACGATGACCCCCGACTATCA
>CAZAOD010000066.1:0-4249 GCA_964486675.1 uncultured Planctomycetales bacterium
CATCGACAAGCTTATCAAAGACCACCTCGCCAAAGCCTTCTTGCCCTTTGCGTGTATAACGCAACAATCCTTGAACGATCTCTCCGCCTTGGCGGACATTATCCTGGATCTTTACAAGTGCTTTGGATATCTCGGCGAGGATCGCTTGAAACTTCGAAGGGTCTTGAACACCCTTGCTTAAATTAATGGTATCAAGAGCATCTCCGGCAATAAAACCAAGCGTATGCAGGCGATTATTGATCTGATGCGATAATCCATCTGCCATCGTACCGATCGTAGCCATCTTCTCTGCCTGAAAAAGCTGCTCTTGCGTTTGCTTGGATTCTTCGTAGAACTGCGCGTTCTCAATAGCGAGCGCGACCTGGCTTGCCAAAATCGAGAAAACTGTCAGGTCATCGGGCGTATACATCGAGCCTGTCTTTTTCTTTCCTAGAACACCGATCGCGAGCAATCGTTTTTCCGTTAGGATCGGGACAGCAACCTCCGCGCCGACTCCCTTAAGCTGGGCATACACTTCTTTTAAATTCTCATTATTATAATCTTGGGCTTGCTGTTTAACTTCTTCAGCCACGATCGGCAATCTTGCCTTTTCTAGATAATCGATCAAAGCTGAGCGACGGCTAATATAATAATTCTTCTCCGAAAGCTTCTCGCCTCTTACAGCTTCAAGGGTATAATCGCGGCTCTTGGGGTTGTATAAATACAAGAAAGTATGCGTAAGGTTAACCGTTCTGGAAAGAATATAGACGATCAGGTTCAAAAGCTTTTTTAGATCCTTGATGCGCGTCATGCCAGCCGACGCTTGCTTTAAGGTCGATTGGTAGCGTTTTTGATCGGCTAATAATTTTTCTTCGGTCTTTCTCTGAATAAATAGATAGATAAATGGGCCAACTGATCCTAGAATGGTCGATGTAATCAGCGGAGCGATCCACCAAGATGATCCAATAAAGCTTAACAGGAAATCTTTCAATCCGAATGCCATAGCGAAAGGAATGCCGAGAACGAGCGAATAGACAAAAATAAATATTCCCGTTCGGGTTACAGCCAAAGTAACGTCTAAGAAGCGATACTTTAAGACCGCGAATCCGAAAATTAGAGGGTAGAGAAACATAAAAATAAATCCGACTGGCGGAAAGTCAATACCGTAAGCAGCAATAAAATCAAGGGATCCTAGAGATCCAATGACTGATCCGGTCAAGGCATATTTAATTCTTATTCGATCAATTTCACTTAGATTTTTATTCTTATTTGTTAAGTTAAGGGCCATTAAGCCATTAGAAATTGCAAACAAGAGAATAAAAAAAACAAGAAATACGATATGTATAGCCGTAAAAGTATTCGTATAATATCCCCAATTATATTTATATAATCCGACTACGAATGGATATCTAGTGAAATGTAGAACGAGAAATACAAGCGCAATAATATAATTTAAAATAACAATAAATCGATCGCTGCTTCTTTTTGTCAGAAAAAAGATAAAAGAATAAAAGCTTACAGGAATTCCAACGATGCCAATATATCCCAGCCTAAATAAAAACAACTTAAAATCAAGATCTGAAACCTGATAAGCAAAGGCAAAACAAACCAACCAAAAGAAAATAAAAATTCCAAAAATAGCAAAAGAAAGGTTAATCATTGATTTGCGATTATTAAAATAAACGAAAAAATTAAAGAATAGAACAAAAGCAGAAACTAGAATCATTGAACAAGACTGGAGATTAAAAGACATGCTAGGACTTCCTCTTTATAAAACCCGAGGTTAAACAAAATTGGAAAATTCTTTCAAAATAATCCGTGCTAATCTCTGGATAGCAGAAATGGTAACGTCTTAACATCGCCTGAGTTCTATCAGATAAAAATTTTGCTTTATAATTAAAATATGGAATAAATACCTTGATTAGACTATGTTGAACTGGTGTTAAATCTTGAAAGTTGAACTGTTTCAATGGAATAAATTCTGGATTCTTATAATTAAAGAATTTTGCGGCTAAATCAACAAAATAACCTGCTTTTGTATCGCAAGGGTTAACAATATGGTAAGTTCCACCTCGCGCATTATTGCCTAAAACACAGATTGCTCTCGCTGCGAGATCAACTGGAATTATATTATGAAGACAGCCGACATCAGCGGGGGCTACCTTTAAAATCTCCTTTGAGAAAATACGCAAAGGTTCATAAAACATTTTAAAATTTGTTGTTCTCCCGCGAGTGTAATCTCCAAGAATAATACTCGGACGAAAAATAAGGATTTCAAAATTCTTATATTTTTTTCTACGTATAAATAATTCTGCCTCAAACTTACTTTTCTCATAATTGTTGTTGAATTTCTGATGAAGATCAAAATCATTCTCGGAAAAAGAACAAGACCAGTCACCAGCAACGAAGGCAGTACTAATATAATTAAACTTCTTAAGGTTAGGACAAGACTCTGCAAGCTTTAAAATATTCTTTGTTCCATCAAGATTTATTCTTCTGGCATCATCCAGGGGCAGGCCGAATCCAGTAACAGCAGCGGAGTGAAATATTTGCGTCACGCTACGCAAAACATTCTTACCAAGTTTTTCATGAATTTTTTCTGACAGATCACCATCTAATGGCAATATCCTGCTAGAATGCTTCTGCAAAGACAGATCTTTCAATAAAAATCTTATTCTCTCTGCAGGACAAATATCGCCAACACCTCTCACCAGAATAACTATATTATGCTTGGTGGTTTCTAAAATTTCTCTTAGCAAGTAATGGCCCAAGAGGCCTGTGGATCCAGTAACAAAAACACTCTCTTTTGTTTTATCCATTTCTTATCAATTCGTTGATAAAATCAAACTTACATTATTCCCCCCAAAAGCCTGGGAATTGTTTAACGCTATTTTAATCTTTTGTTTACGACACTGATTGGGAACGCAATCCACATCGCAATCAGGATCTTTTTCGCTAAAATTAATCGTAGGGGGGATCTTTTGCTCTTTGAGCGCAAGACAGCAGGCAGCTGCCTCTATGGCAGCCGCGGCACCCATCGGATGCCCAAGCATGGATTTTATTGATGATATAGGAATTTTCATGAATCTATCTCCAAAAACATCTTGAAATGCCTTGCACTCTGCGCGATCATTCTCGACGGTTCCCGTGCCATGAGCGCTAACATAATCAACTTGGTCTGGACGAAGACCCGAATTCTTTAAAGCATTTTTTGTCGCTTTAGCAATTAATACATGGTCTGCGGTAGCCATGTTAGAAGCGTCGCACGATAGCCCATAGCCTAAGACTTCTGCATAAATGATCGCTTTTCGTTTTTGGGCTGATTCTAAAGATTCGAGGATCAAAATGCCAGCGCCCTCGCCTAGAATCATGCCTTTGCGATTCTTATCAAAAGGTTGACACTTCTCGGGGGCCATGACAAGAAGCCTATTAAAACCCGTAAATGCGATCAAAGAAAAGGCGTCTGACCCACCAGTTAGCATCACATCAGCATTGCCAGAACGGACCATGTCAAAAGCATACCCTAAGGCATAATTACCAGCAGAACAGGCATTGCCGAATAGTAAATTGTACGAATTTGTACCGATCGCTCTTGCAATGTTAACAGGTATAGAGTTTGGCGGATATATCAAGGCTGACAATTTGTCCGCTCTGATCTTCTTCTTTAATAATGACTCATTATAGAGGCCTTCCAAGATCTGCGGCTCCCCCATAGTCGTTCCGACAGCGACGCCAACACGCTCTCTGCTGAGCATTTTTTTATCGATACCGGCATCGTCAAGAGCCATCTTGGCTGCCGCAATGGCCATTTGAGACGCGCGGCCCATGCGGTCCGCCTTCCGTTTATCGATAAATTTGTAAGGGTTAAAATCTTTGACTTCACCGCCATAATGGCGGTCGTAGGAGGAGGTGTCGAAGGAGGTGATCTTGCTGATGCCGGATTTTCCGGCGAGAAGGTTTTTCCAGAATTCCTGCCAGCCAATACCGATGGATGAAACAACGCCTAGGCCCGTAATAACAACTCTTCGAGAACTATTCTTTTTCTTAATCATCAGAAAATTTAATGCCGTAAAAAAGTTTAAAGTTGCAAACTTGAACATCATTTACTTTAAGTTCAACGTCAGAACACCCACCGCTATTCAACATACACTGTGACCTAACCAAAATTAGTATTTGCTTAGAGCAACTTGTCTGATCCGCAAAGCTAGCTTCGACCTTGCCTAAAAAATACTGCGGAGGATTCTTATCCTTAACTTTGCTAACATGATAC
>CAZAOD010000066.1:4349-6790 GCA_964486675.1 uncultured Planctomycetales bacterium
CTTGCCTAAAAAATACTGCGGAGGATTCTTATCCTTAACTTTGCTAACATGATACAAAACGATCGCAGCTTGGGCTCCTGCTTCAATTAAAAGCGTTTCCGGCCAATGTCCAAGTTGATCGACGCCGTTGACAGAACCCCACTCATTGCCCGTGATATTCTTAATAGCAACAAGATAATCATCTTCTTTATAATCTAAAACCCTATCAATGAGCAGAAACGGGTATTTCTGTGGCAGAATCGCTTCTATTTGCTTGATGTCTAATGCTTTCATTATAAAGTAATAATATTATAAAGTAGAATATAAATAATGTATAGCAAAGAGGATAAAATTATTAGGAGAACTAAAGGAAAGCCATCAAGCAGTATCTAATATCTTGTGAATGGTATCTGGTTCAAGCACAGAGAGGGAATGTCGAAAGTATTTGGTATTTGGTATTTGGTATGTAGTATATCGTATTTAGTTTTCTGGCTAACGACTAAATACTGACGACTAGATACTAGCGGCTATGCGCCGAACGAAAGGGCTTCAATATCTTCCGGCTTCTCAATGTTGAAAACTTTTAATGCCGGATCGATCTTGCGCGCAAGACCTTTGAGGATCTTGCCAGGGCCGATCTCGATGAAATGCTTAACACCTTGCGCGGCCATAAAACGGATAGAATCTTCCCAGAGAACAGATGAGGTGATCTGCAAAGGCAGATTCTGGCGAATAGCCTCAGGATCTGTTTCGGCCACACCTTTGACGTTGCCAACGAGGGGGATGCTCAATGTCTGCAAATTAAATCTTGAAAGCTCCGCGGAAAACTTTTCCGCGGCAGGCCTCATCAAGCTTGAATGAAAACCTCCCGCGACCTCAAGCATGACGATGTTCTTTGGGTTTTCTTTTTCGATCGCGGAAACAGCAGCCTGGACCTTATCAGCGTGGCCTGTAATGACGATCTGTTCTGGAGAATTAAAGTTAGCGATTTGTGCTCCGGCTTCGTGGCAGATCTCTTTGAGCCTGTCCTTAGGAAATCCAATGATGGCCGCCATGGCACCTTTTTCCAGCTTGCAGGCTTCGTCCATGAAAGCACCGCGTTTTTGCACCAAGCGAATACCATCCTCAAAAGAGAGCGCTCCAGACGCGATCAAGGCCGAATATTCCCCTAAGCTAAGCCCCGCTGTAAAAGAAATCTTTAGGTCGTTATATTTTGGATGCGCTTGCAGCACTCTCAAGGCCGCGATACTGCAAGAAACGATCGCTGGCTGTGAATACGATGTCAGTGTCAGTTTTTCTTGAGGCCCATTAAAAATAACATCCAAAAGATCATTGCCAAGCGTCGCTTGGGCTGAGTCAAGAATGGCTTTGGCGGCTGGAACCGTATCGTATAGCTCTTTTCCCATGCCTACTTTTTGAGCGCCCTGCCCTGGAAAAATCAATGCAATGTTTTTCATAGCGGATAGTAATAGCGTCTAGCGATTAGTTTTGGTTAATATTTTTGGATTGAGCATCCGATAAAGCATGCCTCCAACTTCTTTCAGTAAACCATCAAAAAACTCAGATCTCTGCGAAAAACCCAGATCGACCGATAATAAATATTGTGCTTCAAGCTCGCATAATGATCCATATGCGATCGACAAAGACTGCTTGTATTCTTTCTGATGTCGCCTTCCATAGCCTTCCGCTATATTGGAAAGAATCGATACCGCGGCTCGCTTCATTTGCTGGGATAGTCCATAGCTTTCTTCTTTTGGAAAATTCTTAACTAAATGATAAGTTTCTTTTGCTAATAGAAACGATTTCTGCCAAACAATAAGATCTTTAAAGCTTTTTGTCTGCATACTATTTTCTATGCGCTAAATGCTATACGCTCATGATCACCATTTGATGACGATCGCACCAGCGACAAGCCCTGCCCCGAACGCGACCAGGACCGCGTAATCGCCTTTGCGAATACGCCCCAACTCAACTGCTTCAAAAAGCGCTACCGCTGCTGAAGCTGCTGACATGTTGCCATACTTCTCGATATTGATAAAAAACTTCTCCTTAGGGATGTCCAGCTTTTTCGCGACCGCGCTGATAATCCGGTCATTGGCTTGATGCGGCACAACGCAGGCTACCTCACTGATCGTGATCTTGGCTTTTTCTAAGGCTTTTTCGACGCAACCTGCCATTGAGTTGACCGCGATCTTAAAAAGTTCCGGCCCCTGCATTTGAATGAACGGCAAAACGCCGCTGGCGTGTTTGGGTTTCAATGGGTGCCGTGTTTCGGGAACGATGATCTTCATTAATTCGCCATATTCACCATAGCTTTCAAGGTGTTCTGCTAAAATCCCTTTTTTATCCCCGGACTCCAACAGGCACGCCCCTGCCCCATCACCGAACAAAACACATGTATTGCGATCTTGCCGTCGATCATGCCGTCGATCAAGACGGGCGTCTGGTTGGCGTCCCAGTCG
>CAZAOD010000067.1:0-6786 GCA_964486675.1 uncultured Planctomycetales bacterium
CAACGCGATCCCTTCATGCAGGTCAGAGATCCCCAGCATATCAACGCCTCTTCGTTCCAGCAATTTCGCGATCGGGATATTTCCATGACCATACGCATCAGCCTTGATAACGCACAACACCCTAACTTGTTGGCCCGCGGCTTTCCTGATGGCTGAAAAGTTATGCTCAACAGCCTTCAAGTCGATCTCCGCCCACGCCATAGCGGGCGCGAATCTTTTTTGTGGGCTAAATAGGCTCATCGTCGCACCTGACAGTCTTGAGGATAGAGATACAGCGGAACGATCGTCCGACTATCATCATATTTCTTCTGCTCGAACCTTGTCAATGATAATACGGCTAATTGCTCAGCCTGAGGCAGCCAATGATTTTCATTCGCGAAAAAAACCTTGGGCAAGCCGCGCGCAAAATGATGCTCAACAAGCGGTTGATATGATGCCAGCCCATCACCGATAAAAATCGTTTCTTTTTTGATCAACGGAAAAAGATCCTTGATCCCGGCAAGAAAATAGCGCGATCTTCTTCTAAGTCCCTTAGCTGACCTTTTATAGAATGCCGCGTAAACCATTTGGCGTTTGGCATCCGCAATGACGCAAATATCTTGCGCTGCGGTTGCGTTCACGTTCATGGCGATCGCGTCCAAGCTCGAGATACCCACAACAGGTTTTTGGGTGGCAAGGCAAAACCCTTTGATCGTCGATAGTCCAACCCGTAAACTTGTAAAAGAGCCCGGTCCAAGCCCTACCGCAAATCCATCAAGCTTGGATAGCGGAATATTGGCTTTCTTTAGTATCAAGTCAATAGATGGAATAATGGAATCTGAAAGGATCTTGTCCAGAACAACATTATGGCTTGCCGCCGGCTCATTGTTCTTAAAAACTGCCAAGCTAAAATTTTTCGTTGAAGTATCTAAAGCTAGAATATTCATGCTACACCTTGATTTTCTTGAGAATGGCACATCCCCTATCACCATGGCCATAAAAAATCATATGCCTTTTCTCGCCTGCCTTATGAGTGATAACGATCTTTAAGCACTCTTTGGGCATGAACGCGCCTAATTTATCCGCCCACTCGACCACGCAGATCCCTTGGCCGTACAAAAAGTCCTCAACGCCTATACCGGCGAGCTCGCGATCGCTCTCGATACGGTATAGATCAAAATGGTAAAGATCTTTCTTTCCCTCATAGACGTTCAGGAATGTAAATGTCGGGCTGCTGACCGCATCCTTACCAAACCCTAACCCCTGGGCGATGCCTTTGGTCAAAACCGTCTTGCCGCATCCTAGGTCGCCCAGAAGGCAAATAATATCTTTTGGCTTCAGCAAGCGTGCCAGTTGCTTGCCAAATTTAAGTGTTGCATAAGTTGATGTCGATAGAAATTCTTTGTGCATACTAGAAATGCGTGTATCCTTTTGGCTTCAAGGCTTTCAGATGTCCCCTGCTATCTCGAAGAAAAAGCTTCCTCGGCCCGCAAACGATCTCTCCGATGCAAAAAACCTTTAATGCTTTTTGCGCAAAAAGTTTTTTGGCCGTCCTTGAGGAAACCGTAAATAAAAGCTCGAAATCTTCTCCGTCAAATAATGCATTTCGCAGCGTAGCATTCTTGCGGCGCGGAATCGCTACGGTATCTAAAATAGCGCTTTTCGCGCTTTCCTGTAAAATATGCCCCAGATCAGCAGCTAATCCGTCAGAAATATCAATCATTGCGCTTGGTTTAAAAGATTGGACTAACTTTTGGGCCTCTACAAGTCTTGGAGTAAACGAAAGATGTATTTTAGTCGGAAAAGACCTTCCTAATGGACCTGTGACAAATATCTTATCACCGGCCTTTGCGCCGGAACGCAGCACAAGGTGCTTTCTCTTGACTTCCCCCAGCAAGGCGACATTAACGATCAAACGAGGGCTTTGTATCGTATCTCCGCCTACAATGCTCACGCGAAACTCCTTGGCCAATCCATTCATGCCGCGATAAATATCCTCAACATAGCGCAGGCGGCATTCTTTTGGAAGGCCGATCGAAACAACGGCCGCGCTCGCCTTGCCTCCCATGGCCGCAATATCACTGAGAGAACAGGCTAAGGCTTTACGGCCAATGAGTCGAGCCCTTTCTTTTGCAAGGAAATGAACTCCGGAGCACAAAATATCTGTTGTGAAAAGAAGATATTTTTCTCTCGTGAACGGCAAAACCGCAGTATCATCACCAATTCCTTTGATGATATCTTTTTGCAAATGGATACCTTTCGCTAAGCGCGCGATAAGTCCAAACTCTCCTATTTTAGAAAGCGTCCTATCGGTCATGGCCTCTAAAATATTTATAGATATTTTTCTTAAATGGAGGGCCAATGATCCCTTTTTCGGTTACGATACCCGTGATCAGCCCATGCGGTGTCACATCGAAAGACGGGTTATAGGTCTTAATACCTAAAGGCGCCACACGCTTACCAGTAAAGAAAGTAATCTCTTTTCCATCGCGCTGCTCAATGACGATTTGTTTTCCGCCTTGAATGCTTTTATCAAAGGTCGTCTCGGGAGCAACAATATAAAAAGGAATGCGGTGATAGCGCGCCAAGACAGCCAAACTGTATGTGCCGATCTTGTTGGCCGTATCACCGTTCGATGCGATGCGATCCGCTCCCACAAAGATAATGTCAATCTGACCCTGAGCCATAAGGCTTGCAGCCATGCTATCGCAAACAAGCGTCGTGTCGATCTTCTCGCGCAACAACTCCCAGGCAGTCAACCTTGCCCCCTGCAAAAGAGGCCTCGTCTCGCAGGCGAAAACCCTAAATTTCTTTCCTGCTTTCTTGGCTGAATACATCACGCCTAACGCTGTTCCAAAATCCACGGTCGCAAGAGCGCCGGCATTGCAGATCGTCAAGATACATGAACCATTTTTGATCAGCTTAGCCCCATGAACACCCATTTGACGGCATGTACGGCGATCTTCTTCAAAGATCGCCATCGCTTCTTGAAGCAAAAATTTTCTTACCTTGGGAACAGATGCGTCAGGATGGTCTTTAACGACGCGTCGCATGCGATCCAGCGCGTTGAAGAGATTAACGGCGGTCGGGCGTGACGAGCCGATATAAAGACAAAGCTTTTCTACCTGCGTATCAAAACTTTTACGCTCTTTTGCCTTGATCTGTTTGAGCCCTAACAAAACCCCAAATGCGGCTGCCGCTCCCAAGGCTGGAGCTCCCCGGACAGCAAGGGTTCTGATCGCATGCCAAAGCTGATCA
The DNA here is from genome assembly GCA_964486675.1 of uncultured Planctomycetales bacterium. Classification (GTDB taxonomy): domain Bacteria; phylum Omnitrophota; class Gorgyraeia; order Zapsychrales; family Aceulaceae; genus CALGLP01. The sequence continues at coordinate 3,238 of CAZAOD010000067.1, forward strand.
ACGTTCTTGCAGGTAATAAACTTTAACCGAAGAGGAAGTTCGCGCTGGTCGATGATACGAACGCGATTTTGCGACCAAACGATCGTTGGGATAGCCATAGTTTCCTTCTACGCAGCCTCTTGCTCGATACGAGGAAAGAGAGCATCATGACTTTTGAGCGTCACGCCTGATACCAGCTTACCCCAGACAGGCTCTGAGTCTTTCGCGTTTAAAATGTCTAGAACGGTGTCGGTCTTAGACGGCATAACAGGCGACAGAAGAACAGTGCTGATGCGCAAGCTTTCGGTCGCGACATAAAGAATAGTCCCTGCGCGAGGCAGGTCCGCCTTAGCGACCTTCCAGGGAGCCTGTTTTTCAAGATATGCGTTCACAAAACGCACGAGTTTCATGACCTCTTCGATAGCGTCATGCACCGCAAAACACGCGACAAGCTCTTTGACCTTTTCTGACAAAGCTCTAGCGATCTGCGCGACAGCCTCGTCTTCAGCGGTCAACGCCTCACAGATAGGGATATTCTTATCGAAATATTTTCCGATCAGGCCGCTCACACGGTTCAAGAGATTGCCAAAATCATTCGCGAGATCGCTGTTATATCGCTTTACGAAAGCCTCTAGATTAAAATTGGCATCTTGGCCTAAAACCATTTCGCGCATGAGAAAGTAGCGGACTGCGTCAACACCGTATTGATCGATCAGATCCAGCGGGTTAACAACATTACCTAAAGATTTACTCATCTTGGTCTCGCCGATAAGCCACCAACCATGCGCGAAGATCTTTTCCGGCAGTGGTAAGCCCAAAGAGAACAACATTGTTGTCCAGTAAACCGAATGAGTTGTCAAAATATCCTTAGCCATTAAATGCACTGTCGCAGGCCACCACATCTTAAATTTCTCTTCATCAGCGCCATACCCAATACCCGTCACATAATTTAAAAGCGCGTCAAACCAGACATACGTGACATACTCTTTATCGAATGGCAACTCAATACCCCAGCTCATACGCGCTTTGGGCCTTGAGATACACAGATCAGCCAATGGTTGTTTTAGAAACCCTAGGATCTCATTTTTACGATGGTCCGGTTGAATAAATCCAGGATGCGCGTTAATGTGGTCGATCAGGGACTGCTGATACTTGCTCATGCGGAAGAACCAGTTGCGTTCTTTGAGCATCTTGACATCACGGAACAAGCCTGATTCCTTTTCAGCGTCCGTGATAAATCTTTCTTCCGCGACAGAATACCATCCTTCATATTCATCAACGTAAATATCACCTTTGTCATAAACTTTCTGCAAAACATCCTGTACAACCTTCACGTGACGGCTTTGGGTCGTGCGGATAAAATCGCTATATTCGATGCCCAACTTCTTCCACAGGTCCAAAAAGCGTGGCGCCAGATCATCGCAGTGCGCCTGCTCTGGCATGCCACGCTTCTGCGCAGCTTGTTGAACCTTCTGGCCATGTTCATCCAGCCCTGTAAGAAAAAAGATTTCATCACCGGCTCGCCGATGAAAACGTGTCAGGACATCCGCCAGGATCGTTGTATACGCATGGCCGATATGCGGCTTATCATTAACGTAATAAATAGGGGTTGTAATATAAAATTTACTCATCGCTACCTTGGCCAAAAACAACTTTTGTTGTTTTTCCCTCCCCTAAATCAACTTTGACGCTACGCTCAAGATAATTAACATCGACAACCTCTCCTTTCCCCTGAGGGGTGTTGATCTTGGCGCCGCGCTTAGGCATGCCCTTAGCATATTGCTTATAGAGAGGGAACTCATATCCCATGCAGCATTTAATGCGCCCACAAACTCCTGAAATGCGGGACGGATTGATCGGTAAATCCTGCTCTTTAGCCATTTTGATAGTAAGCGGGATAAACTCGCACATATACGATGTGCAGCACAAAACACGGCCACAGCATCCTACGCCACCGACAGACTTAGCTTGATCGCGAACACCTATTTGCTTTAATTCAATACGCGCGTGAAAGAGGCCTGCCAGCTCCTTAACAAGATTACGAAAATCCACGCGTTCTTCAGAAATAAAAAAGAAAACGACCTTGCCGTTATCGAAACTGTATTCCCCATGAACGATCTTCATCGGCAATTTTTGTTCTGTCACTTTTTTCTCGCAGGCCGCTACGGCTTCCTTGGCCTTTTCTTTGTTGCGAGTAATACGATTAAGGTCTTCTGCCGAAGCGAGCCGAATGACCTTCCCTGGCAGATTTTCGATACGCCCATCAGGAGAAGCTTCGAGTTCGCAGACAACCCTTCCATATTCCGTTGAGCGCTCAACGGATAAGATTACCACATCTCCACGCTTGCATTCCACGTCCCTAAGATTGTACAGCCCTAATCCTCGATACTCTCCTAAATGTATCTGAACTACCTTTTCCATGTTCTCTCCTTCAATAACGCCAAAGGAACTTTCACGTTAAAGTTCTCTTCCAAGGCTTTGCGGGTTTTAACGATATCGTCTAAGATCTCTTCGATCTCCTGAAAAATGTATCGATCTTTCATGATTTTTAGATCTGCTAGGCGGTCAATATTCATTGCACAAGTACTTTCAGTATCTAGTTTCAGCAGAAGAATGTCTTTAAACCAACAAAAAAGAAAATGCAACATCTCCTTAACCTGCGCCTGATCCTTCAAGATCTCCTTCATATATGCATCGTCATCACGGGTCAGAAGAAATTGATCAACCGCAAGATTTCTGCGCTGCACAATAGCTTTTGCCTCTGCGATAGGGATACGCCCTGGACAGCCCTCAGCCAAACAAGACAAAAAATGGGCCTCTTCTTGAGTGATCTGACTGGTCGCGGCCAAGCGGTCCCTAAGGGACGTCCGACCCTCAGGGAATAAATACAGGGTCTGACACCGTGACTTTATTGTGCCCAAGACGCTATCTGGGATAGACGTCGTAAGTAAGATAAGCGTATTTTTTGCTGGCTCTTCAAGTGTTTTCAAAAGTGCGTTAGCTGCTTCCAGGGTAAGCCGCTCAACATCTGGGATAATAAAGACTTTTGTTTTCGCCTCGAAAGCGCGTAACTGAACCTGCGGCAAAAGATCCCGGACATCCTCGATCTTGATCGATGTATCATCCTCTTGCCAAAGGATGTGGACATCCGGATGCGTACCGCTATTGATCTTAACGCATGCCGGGCAAGCATCGCAAAAAGGCATATGATTAGGCCGCTCACAATTCACAAGCTTAGCAGCCGCGAGGGCTGTCTGTTTCTTCCCAACACGCTTTGGACCTGTTAAAAGATAGGCATGCGCCAAGCGCCCAGCTTTTAAAGCTTGGGCGAAGCGTTCAAGGATCATAGTTGACGCAAATTGCTCTGCAGCTATCATGGCAAAATCTTTCGAATGTCATTTTCAATGATCCGGCGGATCACTTCACGGCTTTGGTGGCCAGCGATCACCTTCACGCGTTTCGGCTCCTGGCGCGCGATCTTCAAATATCCTTGACGGACACGATTATGATACTGCAATGATCTTTGCTCGATGCGGTCTTTGGGTTTTTGAATGCGCGACAACCCCTTAT
>CAZAOD010000068.1:0-6785 GCA_964486675.1 uncultured Planctomycetales bacterium
CCTTTTTGTTGCCAGTCATTTCGACCAATAATTGTATTGCGATAACTTCCATTGTCTGATAGAATACTGAAAATACGAAATCAGTATTTCAGAGAATTCTTGATGAGTCCGAATTTAGTCAAAGACAATATCCTGGCTGCTGCTGAAAAGCGAATGATCCAGTTTGGTTATCGCAAGGTCACCATGGATGAGATCGCCCAAGATCTTGGGATGAGCAAGAATACAATCTACAAGCATTTTGCCAGCAAAGATGAGATCGCTCAGGCGATGTTCGCTCTTTTGTGCTCCCGGATCAATGAGAACATCCTGAATATCAAAAAAGACGAAAAAGATCCCATCAAGATCATCTCGCAGAATATTTTGTTCATTCAGAAAGAATTGTCACCCTGGTTCGAGCATTTTTTAGGGGATATTAAGATCGAGCTGCCGCGCCTGTGGCAGAAGTTTATCCAATACCGTACGGAAAAGATCACGGAAGTCCAGGGACTGATCACGGAAGGCATTCAAAAGAAAAAACTTCGCAAGGTGAACGCGGCGATCGCGATGCGGTCGTTTTTAGGCGCCGTGGACGCCGTTATCAATCCGGAATTCTTGCAGAATGAGAACATGTCATTTCAGTCCGCCATGGATGAAGTTGTGCAGATATGGTCCAAAGGTATTATGGTCAACACACAAACAAAGGAGAGGTGAAATGAGAGTATTGTTCGTTACGCCGCAGTTAGGTTCATGGGCGACGCATGGCCATCATGTTGCGCCGAATCAAATGCATGCCAGCTGGGCTGCTTATGCCAGAGAAAAAGGAACGGTCACACCCGAGGTTTTGGACTGCAAGGCGTTGGAGATCCCTCGCGATAAAATGTTGGAGATCATCAAGGAAAGAAATCCTGAAGTCGTGGTTTTAGGCGATGTCCTTCATTCCTACGGCGGTTTTGCCGTTCAGAAATATTTTAATGATTCGGCCGTGGAGATCAAAAAGATCCTCCCCAGTGTTAAGATTGTTGTTGGAGGGCTTTGGTATTCGTATTTTGGGAAAGAGACCTTAGAGAAGAATCCGGCCATTGATTTTGTCGTTATGGGTGAAGGGGAGTTGACGTTCAATGACCTGATGGACGCTATGAATCAGAAGAAGGTTGATTTTAGCCATATCGCGGGCCTTTCTTCGCGCAAGGACGGCAAAGTTGTTTTTGGGCCTATTCGTGATCTTATTAAAAATTTGGATATCCTTCCGATCCCTGCGTATGATCTTTTCCCAATGGATAAATATGTAGGGCATACATATTGGAAGCCATTTGTTGAGATCGTTACATCCAGAGGCTGTACCCATGGATGCACGTTTTGTTATGAGTGGAGCGAGCATGATCCGCGCGCGTTGAGCCAATTTAATCTTTGGCGCTCCAAATCCGCCCAAAAGGTCGTTGATGAGGTGGAAGCTTTGGAGAAGAAATTCGGCACAAGAGTTATGGTTATCCAGGAAGATAATTTCAACTTAAATGCCGCCCGCGTGCGCGAGTTTTGTAATGAAAAGATCAAGCGTGATCTGAAAATGAAGTGGGTCAGCTTGGGCTGTGCCAGTGATTGGGTAAAGCTTGAAAAAGATATTCCGCTCATGAAAGAGGCAGGCATGTTCATGGCGGTTTTTGGTATCGAAGTTGCCAGTAACGATGAATTACGTAAGCTGGCCAAAGGGATCACGGTCAATCAGATCTTTAAGACCATCGAGATCCTTCGTAAGAATGATATCGCGATCGTTGGAGATATTATGATCGGGTTTGATTATGATACGGAAGCGATCATCAAACAACGATTCGAGTTCGCGGAGCAGGTCGATCCGGATGTTATGTGGGTTGGATACTTGACGCCCCCTCCGGGATCGCCTATTTGGACGGACGGGATCAAGCGCGGCTGGATCGATCCGGATAAGATCGACATGCTTAAATGGGATTTTCTCCATCCTGTTGTTCCAACGCAGCATCTGTCCATCGAGGACTTGGGACGGCTTGGAGCGTGGGGGATGCGTGAATTTTATTCCAAACCAGGACGTATCCAGAGGATCTTGGAAAGCAACTTTGATGAATTAGCGAAGTTGTGCTTTAAAGATGTTATGTCGGGCGTTAGCAAGTGGGAAGCCGGAGCTGTTAAAGGCGAGAAGCATATTTAATCCCGCTTAGGTTAACGTTTGCTGTGTGTAAGCCCTCAGCGATCAGGATCGCTGAGGGCTTTTTTATGAGTAAATAATATATTTTCTTATAAAAATGAATTACAATGTGTTCGTATGATGAAAAGGTCACAAATTTCTTCTTTTATTTTCTGCATGATCAACCTCTGTGCAGTGTTTTGGGGTGGAATGCTTGAGCCTGCAGGCGCTCAGCAAGAGGTTCCAATACATTTATTTGTGAGCGTCATACAAACACCGCCGGTTTTAACAAGCCGCGCGGCGATCCAGGATCTTATAGCCTTTTCTAAGAAAGCGCGCGTAGGGATCCTTTTTGTTCAAATTTATAGAGCGAATCGCGCGTGGTTCCCATCAAAAATCTCAGATGATTCTCCATATCAAGATAGCTTAAAAAAGGTGGGCGAAGATCCGTTGGCCTTATTGATCCAGCAAGCCCACACATCGGGGGTCAAAGTGTATGCGTGGGTCAATCTGTTAAGCCTTAGCACGAACAAGGACGCGGTCTTGTTGAGAACGTACGGCCCGGACATCTTGACGCGCAACACAAAGCCAAAAGAGAAGATCGAAGACTACAAGATCGACAATCAATATTTCTTAGAGCCAGGGGACCCTCGTATCCGGAAATATTTAAATGATGTCATCGCTGAGATCGCAAGCGCGTATCCTAGTCTAGATGGCTTTTTATTCGATTATATTCGTTATCCAGACGTCGATCCATCTTATGGGTACTCTCAGGCGAATGTGAAACGTTTTGAAGAGGCGACCGCAGTTAAGGCCTTCACGGAAAAGACCGAAAGCTGGCGCGCGTGGAAGCGCGAGCAGGTCACAAGCCTTGTTGGCGAGCTTGTCGCAACCGCTCGAAAGCAAGATCCAGGCATCGGCGTTGCCACGACTGGTTGCGTTTCGTATACGCGCGCGTATGAAGATTCTTTTCAGGATTGGCCATTGTGGATCAATAAGGGGATCGTTGATTTTGTTGAATTGATGGATTATCCTGATAACGTGATCGATTATCGGCAATACATGGAAGAAGCTAAGACAAAGGTCGATGATTTTCGCAAGGTCTATATGGGTGTCGGCGCCTATAAACTGTTAAAGCTTCCAGAGGTTTTTGCTCAGCAGATTCAGGCGGCTCAGCGTTCCGGTGCTGGAGCTGTGGTTATTTTTCATTATGGGAACTTAATAGAAAGTCCTCAACTTACCAAGGTTTTGGAGGATGAAAAGAAAAATAATCCATACAAGGAGTAAAAATGATCAAACAAAAAGTAATTCTTTTTTTAAAAGGGTTTTGTATGGGGATCGCGGATCTGATCCCTGGGGTTTCTGGCGGGACGATCGCATTCTTGGTGGGCATCTATGAAGAGCTGATCGCTTCGGTCGCGTCCTTTGATGGACAGTTCGCTGGGCGCCTTTTGCGGGGGAAGATAAAAGAAGCCTTTGATGGGACGGGATGGAAATTCCTCGCTGTTCTGGTGGCGGGAATCTTGACGGCCATTTTTTCTTTATCAAAGCTTCTGACATGGCTTTTGACGCATCGGACTATTTATGTCCATGCGTTCTTTTTTGGTCTAATTGTGGCTACTGTCTTTGTTATTGCCAAGAAAGTAGAAAAAAAAGATTTTGCCAAGACGACGGTTTTTTTGATCAGCGCGTGCGCGATGTTCTTTCTTGTGGGTATGATCCCTGTGAAAACGCCAGACGCGTGGTGGTTTCTGATGATCAGCGGGGGTGTAGCGATCTGCGCGATGATCCTGCCCGGGATCTCCGGCGCTTTTATCTTGCTTCTTTTAGGAAAATACGAGCATATCATAGCAGCGGTTAGCGAGCGTCATTTTGACATTTTGATCTTTGTTGCGTTCGGATGCCTCTTTGGATTGATCGCGTTCGTGCGCTTGTTACGCTGGTTGCTTGCTCATTACTATGATCTGACGCTTAGCGTTCTCGCGGGTCTTGTGCTGGGATCTTTACGCAAGATCTGGCCATGGAAAGAAACTCTGTCGATGATGGTAACACCAAAAGGGAAAATGATCCCCCTTGAGCAGATCAACATTTTTCCTCAGGTATTTAGCTCAGAAGTTTTTTGGGTGATCATGCTGATCGTCGCTGGTATTATTTTAAGCCTTGGATTGGCGGCCTTGGACGAGAAAAATTGAACATAAAGACTAAAACTATTTTTATGATCTTTTTCTTTCCAGTGGCTCTAAGTGCACAAGAACATCCGCCACGCAGGGGATCTCTTTCTTGATCGCATCTTCGATCTGGTAACTGATCTGGTGGGCTTTATCCATGCGCGTGGCAGGGTCAAGTTGGATGTGCAGGTCCAGGTGGATATCGTCCGGACGCCCTCGAGATCGGATCTTGTGGCATCCTTTTACGCCTTCAATATTCAAAACAATATTCTCGATCTGCTTTCGATCGTGGATCGCGATCGCGTCACAGAGGATCCCGGACTCCGCTTTAATGATCTTCCATCCACTATAGCCGATGAATCCCGCGATCAAAAGTGAGGCTAAAGGATCTGCGATCGGATAGCCCAATTTAACGGCAATAAGAGAAATGACAACCGATGCTGACGTGAGAAGATCTGCGCGTGTATGCATGGAATCAGCGATCAGAATATCGCTTTGAAGTTTTTTGCCCCAGAAAGTTTCATAGTGAACAACTCCGATGTTGACAAGGATCGTGACGGCCATCAAGATAAAGCTCGCGTTGTCGATCGATGGCAGAGAAGGCGAGAGTAGACGCAGTATTCCTTCTTTGGCCAGATTGAAAGCCGTGATCCCTAAGAATGCCGCGATCCCGAGCGCGAACAATGTTTCATATTTTTTATGTCCATAAGGGTGGTCCTCATCAATGGGCTGCGCGCAGAACATGATCCCCACAAGTCCGATCAGGTTTGACGCTCCATCGGCCAGAGAATGAAAGCCATCCGCGGTCATGCTCGCGCAACGTGTTGTCAGGCCGTAGATGATTTTTACAGCGGCAACAGCCCAATTCAGTGCCAATATCAATAAAAGAACATGTCTGATCCTTTGATAGCGCAGCTCGCTGTTGGTCGGCGTGGGTTTTTTATTCATAGGTAGAAACGGATGACATTTTAAATTTCCTGCCACGTCGTTACAGAATAGTTACCGCTGGATCCTCCTCCAAGATTCTGAAGAGCTTCGTCGTAATGGACCTTTGTTGAATTGGAAAGGTTCATGGTCTTGGTCACGAAGGCGCCAAAAAATTCAACACTGTTGCTTAGGACGACCTCTGTGTCAGGCGCGTAGACAGCCCCATAAAGATCGAGGTTGTTTGACATTTGGATCCCGTTAGGACTGCCATATCGGCTATAGACCAGAAATTTAGAAGGGATCTTGGTAACATTATTAACTTTGGCTGTATTGGAAACTCCAAGGATCCCATCAATGTAGAGCGTCAGACTAGAACCAGAAGTGATCTCGATCGAAGAGCTATTACTCGCGTAAGCGTTGCCTGTTACATAAAGCGTGACATCGCCGCTGATCGTCAGCTTTGATGAGTTGCTTAGGGTAATGGAAGGGATCTTGTAGTTTCCGCTTGTCAAGGTATGCGTCGATCCTGTGTTTGGCGGAGTGCCCCATAGATTGATAGCAGACGCAGTTGTTAAGCCCGAAAGGCTCTCTGGAATTACAACAGATGGCAGCTCACGGTTGTTTGAATGATTACTGATGCTATTAAGCAATGATTCAGTCGCTCGAGAATAAGTCGTTCCTTCAACAATGACCTGCGCGCTGTTGTAAAGCGCGATCTCGCCGTTAGGCCCGGTGCTGACATTGCCGTAGATCTTTGATGTGTTGCTTAAGATGACCGCGTCGATCGTAACCGCGTCAGATCCAGAAGCGTTTGTCCCTACAGCCCCGTTGCCAAGGTTTACGGTTGCGTTTAAGTCGGTTGTTGAGTTGTAGCTGTCGACACGAGCGCTATTTGAAAGTTGGATCGCGCCTTTTGAGAAGATCGCGTGGGTGAATACCGATCCGCTGCTGTTAAGATTCGCGAAGATCGTTCGAGTTTTTTTGTTGGTTGCTGAGCGAGAAGGGAAAGAACCGCTTGCAATAATGGTCCTTGCCGTAAGATTGATAACAACATCATAGTCGCCAGAAGAGGGGATCGTGTCCGATATGCATTTATTCGTCTCACAGACTGTTGTTCCGGCGAGGTTGTTCACATTGAGCTCCCAAAGCGCTCTTTGTAATCCTGCTTCAGCCAGCCAGAACGCTTTCAGCGATTTGGCGTACGTTAGCGCCGCGCGGCTTTCTTGAGTGCTTCGGATGACAAAGGCGGCGCCAAGGATCGTCAGGACGGTAATGGAAAGATAGGAAATAATAAGAGCTACAGCTTTTTTGTTCTTAAGGTTCATTGCGCACCCTCACTCTGCCTTTAAGTTGAAAAGTTAGTGTTTTTTGTTGAGCGTTTCTTTGTGTCTGAACGGTCATGACCAATAAGTTCCCGGTTAAAGAAAATTTAAGGCTTGATATGCTGTTCGCTACGACACGCATGGTGCCTGTGGGGTATTGGCGGATCAGTTGGCCGTTGACCGGGTTTACATAATAGCTAATGCCGCTTTTTGAAGGCGTTGAGAACATCAAAA
>CAZAOD010000069.1:0-6605 GCA_964486675.1 uncultured Planctomycetales bacterium
TTGCGGATCCCCTTTAGCGATTCAACGGTGGCATCATCAAAATAACGAAAATTTGTCAAAGGACTTCTGCCAATTTCTTTAAAAAGCCCCAAGCGAAGATAATATTTCAACGTATAGGTTGAATGCCCAGTAACTTGCGCTAAGTCTTTTAGTAAATATATATTTTTCATAGAGTTAGACACAACTCTCTACTTAGAGAGTTCAATATTAAAATAACAAAAAAAATACCATCTCTCAACAAGAAATCAACATTTTTAACAACACTCTAAAGGGAGCTTAATTCCGCAGGGTAAGATATCTCACTTAACCCCAAAAAGGATGGCAAACTATGAAATGGCTGGATGTTAATGATAATAGGCGCAAGGCCTTCAAAAGCCGAAGCATCGATAGATCCAGACAGGTCAGCATCGCCTGAATTCAGCAATTCCAGCATATCCCCTGTCCCAAGGATATTGACGTTCATATTTTTCTTATTAAAATCGATACCACCTGTGCTTTTTTCCATGTCTTGATCAAATAAATGATCTTTTTCTTCGCCAACAAAAGAGCCAGGAGCCAGGCTCGCCAAGGGAACATGGATCGCGGTAAGACTGCCTTGGTCGATTGTGCGTTTTGCTTGACCGCCAAGGCTCTGTTTGATCACAGCACCATCAAACAATTCTTTCAGATATCGCCTTGCCATCAAAAGCGCCTCTCCAAAACCTCCGGACTGATGAACACCGCTCAGTCTTTTTTCACTTGTTGTGGGGCTATAAACCCCAAGACCTGTATCGATAATTTCTATAGAGAAATGATAGTCGTCAACTTTTAAATTGACTACGATCTGATGATCATGTGATCTTTTTTGGCGCAGGATTTCTTCAGGAACAGAAATGCCCCCGCTTTCTGCGCTTAAAATTGAATCCATACTATTTGCAATAAGCTCCTCCATGATGAAGGCAAGAGCTTCAGCAACTTCTTGATCATCTTCCTTTTGGCTTTTTAAGGATAGATTCTTAACGAATTCCTCTACTCTCTTGCTTACTTGCTGGTCACGATCTTCAGAGAAGATCTCTCGAGAGGTCAAGATGAGGGGTGAATACTTTTTGACAAACTCTTGCGCTGTCTGACGCATCAGAGAGGAATCCTGCGAAGCCGCATGGATCGCTGATGAAACGCCTTCAATCTTGGCGGGACCATAATCCAAACTAAAGCTTTGCGGCTTGTTAAATTGATCCCGGACAAATCCTTCTATTTCATCCCCGGAAAGAAGACCTCTGTCAAAATATTCATCAGGATTAATAATGTAAGAGGCTTCCAGCTCTTTGAAAGATCTTTGCTTTGCTCTAACGCCCCAGGCAAGCTCCTGGGAAAATTGCTCAAAATCTTTCTTTGTTAAAATGTCTCGAGCCAATGACAAAACCTTCATTCTTTCGTTCCTTGGCGCGAGAACATAGGCGTTAAGCATATGTTCAAAAACATGCGCCTGGTTACCATCTTTCTTGGCTTGCCGCGCGAGCTGAAGAAAGTCCTCCCACGTCTTATCGACGACACCATTTTCCGGCTCCACAAGAACAGAGGTGATCTGATACCCCAGCTTTTCAGCAGCGACAATATTCTTTTTCAGATCGTCGATCAGGAAGATCTCTCTAGAAGGGACCTGCCATCCTTTTTTCTTAAATTCTTTACGAAGTTCTTTGATCTCAAACGACAGGCGATCAGCCTTTATTTTTCCGTCTCCGGAGGTAAAAATAACTTTATCAAAAATATCTCCATTGATACCTAAGGATCTTAAAATATCCAAGGTGATCCTCATCTTGGAAGGGATGCTGGGGCGAGCCGTAAAGCCAAAGATCTGGACACCTTTTCTTCTTAACATGCGCAACATCTCAGGGTTGATATCTGAAATAAAAAATTGATGTTGCGCCATGCGGTCTTCGTCATGATCTCCTTGAGGATAGACGATCTTTTTTGCCTGATCGATAGCCGTGAGCACCTCTAACTCGCCAACATGCACGACATTCTTGCTCTTGATATCTTCTGCGATCAGATAAGTGGCGAGCTTGATAATGCTCTCGTTCTTTTGTTTTTCACTGCCGATAAATCCTGCAGGGTAAAAAACCGTGTTGTCGAGATCTATGAAAATGGCCTTGATCCTGCCTTGATCCGCAAGATCCAGCAGCTTTGGCATAATGTCTTTCCATCGCCCATGAAGACCGGAACTTGCCGCTGTCGCTACCGCCAAACCATCCTTTTTAAAAACGCCTTGCAAATGCCGCGTAAGGCCTTCTTTTGTGCTAAAGCCCAACGCTTCCAACAAATCCCCCTCCCCATCGTTGAGACCCTGAGGCCTGCCCTCCTGCATATCCTTCGTGTAGGATTCCTGCCAAGCGATGATCCCGTCCCATAACGCCTGAATATCTGATGAATTAATCCCCCGATGCAAGATCCCATCCCATGCCTTATAAACATTGAAAACAGGAAAATCCATCAATTGCCCCTTGTAATGTAATATACAATCTCTTAATACGCGCTCGGTCCAAGAATCAGGCACAAGGCCAAAGCGGATCATTTTCTCCATTACGCGTGAAAACTTTTGACGTGTTTGCCCGTAATCATCACTGTCATGAATCACTCGGGCTGTTTGGCTTGCAAGGTCTTTAAGTCCGTTTTGGGGATCTTCAAAGACAGGATCCGCTGATAGCCCATCGAAATAAAGAAACATTTTATTGATGGAAAGCTCTATGCCGCCAAATTGAAAACGAATGTCCTCAATGCTGCGGACACGCTGACCCATGTTGTGTTTTTTCATGATCGTTGTCGCCTTAAGATGAGGTAACGCCTTCGCGCGAAAATCTTCTTCCGTTGTATCCGTGGTAAGAAGATAATCGATATCCCTTGTTGAAGAACCAAATAACAAATCTCGCACAGCCCCACCGTAAACGAAAACCTTTCCAGCAAGTTCCGGCTGCGCGATCGCAGACAAAAAATCTTTTATCTCCTCATCTTGAACGCTTCCCATATCAATGCGCCGGCGCCCCTGGCCATCAATGTAAATTGAAACGCCGGATCTTGTGATAACGCTTGAGGATCTTTGTCCAAGAGCCTCAAGCTGTTGTTGACTATTCTTATTCCAGAACTTCTTGATCCCAGGGATCAAACCGCGAAAGAGATCTTCATTGTTAGTAAGAATCTTTTCTTGCGGTCCATACAAAAATCTGACCTTGGCCTGGCCTTGGGGATCAATAATAAAATTCAGGGACGCAAACGAATGATCTTCATGGGGGCTTCCATCAAAAAGGATAAGATCAAAAAAGCACGAGAAACGCTCTTTATCGGTAGGAGGAACGATCTCAATATCAACGATCTCGTTGTCGCTGTAAACATTATAAATAAAATCTTGAATATTGTCCGTCACGTATCTTGTAAAATACTCCTTGTACCCTCGTTCGGTCCACCCATAAAAGAAATCAACACTTTGGCTGTTCTTATAAATAAAGAACAGAGGGTGTCCATCAATGATCAATTCGATCTGAAATTCATCACTAAAAAGATACGATAAGATTTCGCGGTCGTCCTTTGCGCTAAAAAAATCTGTATAAGGTAAAATTTTGGCTCTTTTGTTCTGCGCTTTGAATTTTAACTGAACAGTATCTATCGAAATAGGGATAAACTTCTGGAGGCCTTCCAGGATATCCTTAACCGCTTCAAAGCTCCCCAGAGACGAAGAGGCAGTCTTTATTCCAAAAACTTCTTTAGGGCTTTCTGGAAAACGAGCTTCAAAATAGAATTCGCCAAAATCAAAAATGCTTGCGTGTCCAGCGAGCAAGGGATCTCCAACCCCTATGGCCGCCAACTCTTGAGCTAGATCAGCTTCTAAATTAGCGCTCTCGTAATAACGCATGAGATTTTGCATAGCTTCCTTCAGCCCGTGAAAATTCTTTTCCCCTTGCCGAAGCCAAAAAAAGTCCACCTCGCTAAAGAAAGAAGCAGCCTGAACATCGTTAAAGAACTCCAGACCAATAAACTGCTGCGGTGAAACAGCTTGGTCTTTGATAGCTATTTTCGCGCGATTGATGTCTTGGTCAGGATCCTCCAAAAGCCAATAATATCCGCTTTCGTCACTTTTAAGCTTTTTAAAAAGACCTGTTGCCTGATCATAAAAAGTTTCAAATTGAGTATTTTGGTCCATATACAGAAGCGTTTGTAAAACACCCTGAACCCTAAATCCAGGCAAAGCCTCGCTTAAAAGCTTAATGATCTGTGTCGTCGCAAAAGACGTGGACAAGTCTCTATCGATCCTGTCGTATGTTTCTTGGCCGCTGCTATCGATAGTGACAAATGTTGTTTCTTCTGGCAAAGGGTTCCAAGCGTCAATAAAAAGATCTTTTGCAAGAGGGAACAATTCAGCAACAAAAAAACTTTTTCCAGATCGACGTCCCTGCGGGTCTATCAAATAAACACTAAGACGACGCGCGTCCACCCCCAAAGCATCCAGGTTTATATCAACAAAGAACGTAAGATCTTCGAAGCTGCCATCTAAAGCGTAGATTTTTCTTTGTTCCAAGAAATCCTTAAAGTTCTTGAACGCTTCCTTTTCCTGGTCGGTCAACGTGGACGAAACAGCGGACAGATCTTTTTTATTAGACAAGCGGCCATAACGACCAGCCAACTGACGCGTCCGCGCATTTAAGCGCCCTAAATATATCCCCAAAACATTTGTGAGCACACTCTGATCTTCAGGCCTCGCGCCTAACAACGCTAAAAGCTGCTCAATATGCGCGTGATGCCGTGTCTGTCCTTGTGCCATCGGAACATTATGTAAATATTTTGCAAAATCAGGATTAGAAGTAGCATCGGCCAAGAACTCCTCTAAGCTATTCAAATGCCGTTCGAACGGCCGTCGCTGATCAAAGAATGGTTCTTGCTTTTCCCGTTCAATAAAGAGTGAAAAACATTGCTTCAAAACCTGCAGATCCGCTGGCGTATATCCTTGTGTTTCATCAAAATTTGGAAAAGCATAGAAATCCAAGGGATCATCGTGTTCATTATCCCAGCGAAAAGACAGCCAATGATTGATCTCGTGCAAAAAGATCCACGCTAAAACATCTTGAGGACTTTTATAATCATGCAGCGAATAAAGAACAAGTGCCTGACGAAGGCTAATGCGCACAGGACGGCTGGCGACAGATCCTCTTTTTGATTGATAACGATCGACCTTTACTTGAATATCAATTTCCTTGAACCTTTTAAGCGAGTATTCAAACATCTTTTTTGTGTAGGGATCCACCTGATCAGAACTTAAAATAAAACGTTCAACGTCTTCCTGCGTCTGGACATCTGGGAACAAATGATCGATCTCTTCATCCAAGATAGGAATCCGGGAAAAAATATCTTTCAGGCCATCCAAAAAAGCATCCGACACCAAGGGGCCACCGCTCAGCATGGCCGCTTTTAATTCCTGCAGCGCCCTTTTCCTCTGCAAGATACGCTGTGCATATCCATCAGCCGTAAGCGCGGAAGAAGCACCTGGCGACTTTGCATGATCGCGGATAAATCGGTCGACATCTTGATGAATAGGCTCTATTTCCTGGATCGGGTCTTGACGAAAAACGTTTCTATAAAACTTTTGAGCGGCCCGCATGACCGCCTCATTACTAACAGAGCGCAAAAATTCTTGAACAGCATCCAGATCGTAATAAATGCGTCCCGTCTTAAACCCGGATATTTTCTTTGGATAATTCTTTTTAATAAAATCACGATATCCTAACGTTAAAAAAAGCTCCCTTGCGATAACGCGGGAGCTGTAATACTCGCGAGAATGCTCTCTTGAGGCGCCCTCTAAAAGCCACAATCTGGCGAGCGTCAAGCGGACATGATCACCGGAGCACAACATCGACAAATACGCCTCCAATTCAAAGGCAATGCCAAAAGGATCATCTCCCTTGATCTTGTAAATGCGGAATAATCGCTCAAGATTCTCGACCTGAAATGCCTTGTAATCATTCTGTATCCGACGCTGATGGGTCAGCTCGTGAATGACAACCAAGCGCGCGAGGTCTGTCGACAATGTTGTCTTAAGACCCTTAGGGTCCATCAATAGCAGGTCGTGATTAGCCACACCTCTTAAAAAACTATTTTTATTAAAAAGTGAATCGATCGTCCTCTGGATGCCGCTCATAATTGATCCGAGATATATTTGGATTGACCCATCGATCATTTCTCCAAATCTACCTTTATCCTCTCTTGAAAAGATCACATTAACCTGCTCTCCGCCTATTGTCATTTTTTGAGCAAAGACGATCAACGCGGGATCGATCGGATCGAAGCCCTCATCAGGATCTACAGTCAACAATGAAAAAAGAGGGGCTTCGATGTTTCCAAAAAGCGTTCCATCATACACCGCTAAGCTGTTTTCAAGATCATAATTATCTGCGATTTGCGCAAAAGGCATTTCATTAAAATCTTTCTTTTTGACAACAGCAGACTCTTCTGCCTTAACATCTTTGACGCCAAACAAGCTCATACCTGCCGTAACAAGAATGATCGTCGCGAATTTAAGCTTGTTGACGATCGCACTACAAGCAGTATTGTCTTTTGTTTCCTCATAAGCCTTGCCTGCCCCC
>CAZAOD010000070.1:0-3571 GCA_964486675.1 uncultured Planctomycetales bacterium
GACTGCAGCGGCGCGCTGTATCGAAGAAAGTGTTAATTATGCGCCTGATGTTGTTTTCATGAAAAGCATCGTTTCGGGTTTAAGTGCCGATGCGATCGTCGGGTTGCTGCGAGGGATGTTCAGCTTGCGACATCTTCCTGTTGTTGTGTACGGAGGTAGCGAATTAGGCGTACTAAAGAAGAGCTTGTTAAAACATGAGAATTTATCGGTCATTATGGATAAGCAGACAGAGCGTTTGGTTTCCTTGATCGAGAAATTCGCTTTAGGGATGTTCCGTAAATGAGCGAGAAGAGAAACTACCAAAGGATCGAAGGAAGCTTGGCGGGGCAGTACAAGATCTCCAGCGTGTCAGGTGATTTTTATGAGACAACAGCTGTGAACCTGAGCCCTGAAGGAGTTTGTTTTTATTCGAACGTCAAGATCGAACAAGACCAGGATATCGATCTTCGAATACAGCTGACCCAGGAAAAAAGCGTTCAGATCAAAGGGCATGTCGCGTGGTCAGACAAAAAGGATGAATCAGGTTTTTATCGCGTCGGACTGACAATGACAAAGGCAGGAACTGAAGATGAATCCATTTTGTTCGCTTTTTATCATGAACGTGTGGCTTCTGAACAAAGGCCCAAAAAGAAAGTTCTTGTTGTTGATGATGAAAAAGATCTCGCCCAATTATTGTCATTCCATCTTGTGAAGGCCGGATATGATGTTCTCATTGCCAATGACGGAGAAGAAGGATATCAAAGGTATGAACAAGAGCGGCCGGATCTGATCGTGCTTGATCTTAAAATGCCTAAGCTGAACGGCTTTGAGGTTTGCCGTAAGATCCGCCGAGAAAAGAAAGACACGCAGATCCCTATTATCATGCTGACGGCTTTGCAGGATGATGCGGACCGCTTGATCGGCAAGGTTGTTGGCGCGCAGCGCTATATGACAAAGCCTTTTAAGATGGAAGATCTCCTTCAGGAAGTTGAATGGCTTATGCCCAATGATGCTGTTTGGGGTAGTGAATAAAAATATTGCATTTCGCATCTTTTTACTTACAATAATTATCAATCATTAAGGAGAGTGGATATGATCGTTATCGCGTTATTTATTTTAGGTGTCGTTATGCGGTTGGCATGGCATCCGGCTAATTTTACGCCTGTCTTGGCCTTGGTTCTGTTTGGGGGAGTTTATTTTGATAAAAAATATGCCCTTACCTTGCCTGTGTTCTTGATGATGACCACAGATGTGATGCTTGGCTTGCATGATATGGTCTTGTTCACCTGGGGCAGCATAATCTTGATCAGCTTTTTTGGCCTTTGGTTGCGTGAACGTTTTAGTTGGACACGTCTGGCGCTTACAGGTAGCTTGTCCGCTGTATTTTTTTATATCGTGACAAATTTTGGTGTCTGGCTTTCAGGCTACTATCCGATGAATTTTAAAGGTTTTGTTGATTGTTATGTTTTAGCTATTCCTTTTTTCAGGATGATGTTTGTCAGTACGTTGGTGTATAGTTTTGTTTTCTTCGGCCTTTATGAGCTGATCGCGTCACGGTTAAGAAAGACCGCGTACGCGCGCGTTCTTTAAAAACTTTAGGTGTCTTAGCTTTCATGCTAAGGCTTAAAAGGGAAATTCGGTGAAACGGGTTTTGTTCCCGATAGTCCGAAGCAGTCCCGCTGCTGTAGCTCTTGCTTTGATGTGTTTCGCATCGGAGCGCTTCAAGTATCAAGCGAGAAGATGCTTGAAGCGCAGTACAAGAGAAGCCAGAATGCCTGCCTAAAACTTACTGTTGGTATGTTGCGCACGACAACATAAAAACAAAAACTGTGGACGATAAAAACGGGTGCACTCCCAGCTAATCTTTTTGGCTGGGAGTTTTTTATTGTTCGAAAGGAGAAGTCTTGTGAAGTGTCGATTAATAGTTGTTGGTATTATTTTTGGGCTATTGTCCGCATCAGCGACAAGGGCGCAAGATGTCTTGGATCTAGGGCAGATCAATGTTTTTGCCACGCGCGGCAACATCGCTCTTTCTGATATCAGCCAAGCCGTGAGCATTATTGATGAGGATGATATTCGCAGATCAACAGCCACTTCTTTACCCGAGCTGATCGGGTCGCAAAGCGGGATCTTTGTGTCGAACTATCTGGGTAACCCTAAGGGTGTGCTGGTCGATGTTCGCGGGTTGGGAGAAACAAGCGCATCTAACATGCTTGTCTTAGTAGATGGGCGCCGGACCAATCAGGCCGATCTATCTGGCGTCGATTGGGGGCAGATCAGTTTGGATGCTATTAAACGCATTGAGATCTTGAAAGGCAGCTCAACGGTTCTTTATGGGGATAATGCCTGCTCAGGTGTTATCAATATCGTTACAAAGCGGGGGCATCAAAAAGGCCAGGGATCGGTTAAGATCGAAACGGAATCCGGAAGCTATAAGTACAAGAAAGGTTCTGTTTCGGCTGGCGGAACGACTAAAGCCTTGGATTATTTTTTTAGTTTTTCCCATCAGGAAAGCAGCGGTTATCGGGTCAATAATGATTATTGGGCCAATGATTTTCTTGGCAACGCGTCTTTTACGGTAACAAATAAAGTTTCAGTGGATCTATCCACGGGATATCATCACGATCGCTACGGGATGCCAGGTGCGTTATTCGCTTCCGATATAGCGACCGTTGGGCGCCGGGGGAGCACGCATCCAGAAGACAGAGGATGGACTTCGGATGTTTTTGTCAATTTTGAGCCAAAGGTTGATCTCGATCTCTGGGGAATGCAAGCTGAGCTGTCGCTTTTTAATTCCTTTCGAGAGCGCTACAATAAGTCTTTGAGTGTTTCCTCATGGGGTCGTTATGAAACAGCCCACCATATTAATTCTTTCGAAATACGGCCTAAGCTCGACATTCAAAGCGATCTATCCGAAAGCATTGCCCAGCATGCTGTTGTAGGCCTTGATTATTTCTACGCCAAAGATAAGGTGCGCAGTGGCAATCAAGGCTCTGCAGAGGATTTTGTGGATATTACAAAGCAAACCGTTGGCTTTTATGGACTAGAACGATTTGAGGTGAATGAAAAATATCTTCTAAGCTTTGGCGGGCGCGCAGTCTGGGCTGATTATGATTTTGACCAGACGCAAGCGGTTTCTAACAGAGAAAAGAAGAAAATAACCGATGGGGCGATGAGCTGTGGCATAGGCTACAAATACAATAAGAATTCGCAGGTCTATTTTGACTACGCGCGAGCTTTTCGTTTGCCAGCGACGGATGAGTATTATCAGAATAAGTATACGGGATTTTGGGGAAGCGGAGGAGGGCTGAATACAGATCTAAAACACCAGATCTCGCATAATTACGAGATTGGTATTCGGGATGCGTCTTTGCCCTGGCTTACGGCAGACATGAATGCGTTCTTGATGGATGTAAAGAACGAGATTTATTACGATCCGATCACTTACAAGAATTCTAATTACAACCCCACAACCCGCCATTGGGGTTTTGAACTAGAAGGCAAAGCTCATGTGTTCAACAACACCTTAGAACCTTTTGTTAACTGGACATGGCAGGATGCTTTTTTTAAGGGAGGTAAGTTTGCCGGCAAT
>CAZAOD010000070.1:3581-6197 GCA_964486675.1 uncultured Planctomycetales bacterium
AATAAGGTGCCTTTCGTTCCGCAAAACAAGATCTCAGCGGGTGTAAGCGTTAATTTTTTGGATAATTTGCAGACGACATTTTCAATGAATTATATTGGAAAATGCTTTGCGATCAGCGACCAAACGAATGACCAGGCGAAGTTAGATTCTTATGTTACTTTCGATTTCCGTCTTGATTATCGGATAAAGGATCTTAAAATGTGGTTTGGCGTAAAGAATATGTTCGATCGTCAATATAACGCTTACGGTGTTTATTCTTCGTCATCGAATGCGGTCGGTTTCTATCCGGCGGCTGAGCGTAATTATCTTGCCGGGATCAGCTACGCGTTCTAAGAGCAGGTATCCGCTATGCATTGTTAAGGCTGCCTAGAAACTAGGCAGCCTTTTTAGCACAACTACTTCATTGCAAAAGATAATGGATTTGTTATAATGTTTTAAATTTCATACATTAATTCTTCTATATAGAAAGGTTCCCTTCCATGTCGTTCACCGATCTGTTTCGTTTTTACCAGAAAACTGATGAAAATCACAAAAAAGACTTGAATGCTGTTTTTAAACCCGAAGGCATCGCGGTTGTCGGGGCTTCATCCAAGCCCGGAAAAATAGGATATCAGATATTAAAGAATATTATTGATTGCGGGTATCAGGGTAATATTTATCCCGTGAATCCCAACGATGCAGAAGTTTTAGGCAAGAAAGCTTATAAGACCGTTGAGGAGATCCCAGAAAAAGTTGATGTGGCCATTATTTCCATTCCAGCGCCGCTTGTGATCCAGACCTTAGAGGGTTGCGCTCGCAAAGGGATCAAAGCCGTTGCAGTTATTACTTCCGGATTTGCTGAGGTTGGCAACACTGATGCGGAAGTTCAGATCAAGAAGATCGCGGATAAAAACAATATCGCGCTTTTAGGCCCCAACATGTTTGGGTATGTGTATACGCCATCTAAGCTCAACGCGAGCTTTGGGCCAAGTGATATCCGTCCGGGCAAGATCGCTTTCATTTCCCAAAGCGGAGCCTTGGCGATCTCTTTGATGGGATGGACCGCGATGGAAAAGATCGGCCTGGCATCCTTGGTCAATCTTGGCAACAAATCAGATATCGATGAAAAAGACCTGATCGAATATTTTAATCATGATGAGAATGTCGACGCGATCTTGATCTATATGGAAGGGATCAAGGAAGGCCGTAAATTCCTTGAGACGGAGATCAAAAAGCCCGTTGTTATCTTAAAGGTCGGTTCCTCAAAGCGTGGCGCGAAGGCAGCTGCCTCGCATACGGGGTCCTTGTCCGGATCAGACAAGATCTACGAGGGTGTTTTTAAGCAATTAGGCCTTTTGCGCGCAAGTACCTTTACGCAGGCGTTTGACTGGGCGCGCGCGTTCTCGCTACCTCTTCCCAAAGGTGATGAAACGGTTATTATTACTAATGGCGGCGGGATAGGCGTGGCGACCACGGACGAGTGTGAGGCGGTCGGCTTAAGCCTTTTGGACGATCCTATTTGGCTGGAAGAGAAATTTAGAAAGACGATGCCTGATTTTGGCAGCACCAAGAATCCTGTTGATATTACTGGTCAAGGTGGAGTGGTCGGCTACCGAGAAGCAGTGAAGATCGCCTTGCATGAAGATAAAATAAAATCTGTGATCGTGCTGTATTGCGAAACAGCGGTCACGGACCCAATGGATATCGCAAAGGCCATGAACGAAGAGTATCAGGCCGTGCATCGCAACAAGCCTGTGGTCGTTGCCATGGTCGGAGGAGAGCGTACACAGGCCGCACTTCACTATCTCAATGATCACCATATTCCAGCCTTTACAGAGGTGAGCGAAGCTGTTTCCGCCCTTAAAGCCCTTTATAAGTGGAAAGAGATCGCAAATCGCAAGAGCGAAGTTGTTAAGATCGATCCCGCGCCTCAAGAGGCGATCGATATGATCGAGAAGATCAAGTCGGTTGGTCGTACGGTTCTTTTGGAGCATGAAGCGCGTAAAGTTTTGGAGCTCTGCGGTGTTCCGACGCCTAAGTGGGGTTTTGCGCGTAATATTGAAGAAGCTGTTGTCAAAGCCAAGGACATGTATCCTCTGGCGATGAAGATCGCATCCCCTGAGATCATCCATAAGTCTGATGTAGGGGGCGTCGCCGTTAATATTCAGAATGAGGAGCAGCTGCGTACGCAATATGACAAAATGATGAATAAAGTTTCAGCGGCTATGCCCGATGCGAATATCCTTGGTGTTAATTTGATCCAGATGATGAAGGGGATCGAGTGCATTGTTGGATTGAGTAATGATCCTCAGTTTGGGCCGGTTGTCATGTTTGGCCTTGGAGGGGTCTTTGTTGAGGCTTTGAAGGATGTGTCTTTTCGCATTGTTCCTTTCGGTAAGATGGAGGCAGGGCGTCTGATCAATGATATTAAAACGGCGAAGATTCTGGATGGATTTCGCGGCATCCAGGCGGATAAGGCGTCGATCGTACAGACGATCTATTCTATTCAGAAGCTGGCCCCATTGGTCAAAGAGATCGACATTAATCCTTTGATCACGAATAAAGATGGTAGTTTTGCCGTTGACGCGAGGATCATCCTGTAGAAAGTTTTAAAAAAGAATCTTTATTGACAAATTT
>CAZAOD010000071.1:0-5796 GCA_964486675.1 uncultured Planctomycetales bacterium
GCGATAGCAGCAAACCTACGGATTTTCCTCCGATCAGCCCGGTCCCGATCATGCGCTTACCTATTTCAACCACGTCAGAAAAATCAAAATATTTAGCAGCCAGCTCAAGAAAGCGCTCTTCTCGGGTCACAGCCATGCGCAATAAATGACGGAACAGTTTGCTGTTTTTCCATGCGGCCTGTCGGTCGAAACGTGTAGCGCTAACGACCTCCTGAGCTTGCAAAAAATTCCGCGCCCAAGCATCGTGGCGCTGCATAGTAAAATCCAACCATGGCTGGCTTACCTTTGAAAGGATCTCGGCGGTCTCAGAGCTACGGACAACGGCTGGAAACTGATCGCCTTCCCAGCGATGCAGCATATACATCATCGAAGAATAGCGCTCTTGAACTTTTAGCGGGTGGACATAGCAACTTTCATTATCCTGATAAATATCTAGAACAACTTGAGCCGTGCGATGGATCGCGTCGGTCGCTAGTGGTGTGTGGTTGTTGCGCAACAACGCAAAATACGCGACCGTATCAAAATCGTACAGATAAGGACAGGTCAGCATGAAAAAATTTCCCAACATGCGATCGCTATACCAATCAGCGGTCAGGTCTGATAAACAGTCAAAAACATAAAAAGCGCCTTTGCCGAATTTCTCGATCACAGCAAAGATCTCAGAAAGGAAGCTCTCAAATCCCGCCTCTGGATTTAACTCATAAACATGCGCGTTAACCCCAGGAGGAATGAGAGAAGCATGCTGCGCGAAACGAAAATAAACAAGGTCTTTCTTGGTTTTAACGGCACCTTGGCAGAACGGATGCGCGAAACACGCATAATCATCAATGCTGTCGACCTGAAAACAACATTATCCCCCAAGCGTACGCCTTGCAGGATCTCGTCTAAGCCAGGAAGTCCGGTGTTAGCCGCGAGATGATCTTGTTTCATGCCTACTAAGTCCCTTCTCTAAAATTGTTGCTTCTTTTGAAATAACCATTGATGAACGCCTGCGGCAGCTTTTCGGCCCTCTTCAATAGCCCACACGATCAGCGACTGCCCTCGGCGCATGTCCCCTGCCGAGAAAATACCAGGGACACTTGTCATATAAAATTCATAGGTCTTAACATTCCCCCGCTCATTTGTCGCTAAGGAAAGCTCTTCCAGTAAACCTTTTTTTACAGGCCCTAAAAAACCTAGGGCAAGGATCAGCAGATCACAAGGAACCTCAAAATCGGACCCGGGGATCTCTTGCATTGAGCGGCGTCCTGTTGCAGGGTCTTTTTCTCCATAAGATAAACGCACGGCATGAAGTTTCTGAAGTTGCCCTTGCTGCCCGCTCAATGACTTCGTCATCACACAATAATCTTGCGCAACACCCTCTTCTTGAGAGCTTGATTTGCGATAGATGCTGGCCCACTGCGGCCAAGGATTGTCTTCAGCTCGAGCCTCAGGCGGGCGAGGGAGGATTTCAAACTGCTTAACGGACCGCGCGCCCTGACGATTCGCTGTTCCGACACAATCAGAGCCTGTATCTCCTCCACCCAAAACGACCACCCTTTTTCCTTGAGCCAAGATACGGACCTTCTGATCAACACGCTGACCAGCATTAACGCGGTTTTGTTGTGTCAAGTACTCCATAGCCTGATAGACACCTTTTAGATCAGCGCCCGGCACGTTCAGCCCTCTTGCCTGCTCCGCTCCTGCGCAAAGCACGATCGCGTCATATTTCTTTTGAAGATCGCTGAGCTTAAGACCCTCTCCGACATGTGTCTTTTTATGAAAGATAATTCCTTCCTTCTGCATCAATGCCACGCGCCGCTCAATAATCCCTTTTTCAAGCTTAAAATCCGGGATCCCCAGAACCAAAAGCCCGCCAATTGCTTCATTCTTTTCAAAGACCTCCACATAATGGCCGAACTTATTGAGCTGATCCGCGCAAGCTAATCCAGATGGCCCAGAACCTATAACCGCGACTCTTTTGCCTGTCCTGACCTTAGGAACACGCGGCTGAACCCAACCCTGATCATAAGCTCTCTCAATGATCGCAAGCTCAAGGTTACGAATAGAAACAGCGGGCTGATTAATTGCCAGGACGCATGAATTCTCGCATGGCGCAGGACAAAGCCGTCCGGTAAACTCTGGAAAATTATTCGTCAATGTTAATCGCTCAAAAGCTTCCTGCCAGCGGCCTTTATAGACCAGATCGTTCCATTCCGGCATCAGGTTAGCAATGGGACAACCCCAATGACAGAACGGCACCCCGCAATCCATGCACCGAGCACCCTGCTGGCGTAAAGAAGGCTCGCTAGGAAGGCGAATAAATTCCTTCCAATGCTGCTTACGCACAGAAATAGGCTCCTTGATCAATTCTTCTCTTTGATATGTTAAGAATCCTTTTTGATCACCCATACAAACATCTTCTCCTGTTATTTCTGGACAACTTCCTGACGTTTAGCAGCTTCATCTTCCTTCATCATGCGGCCAAGAACACGGCGATACTCCATCGGGAAAACTTTCACGAAAAACGGCAATTCTGTTTCCCAAGAGTCTAGGATCTTTTTAGCTTTGCGGCTAGCTGTATGATAAAAATGCTTTTCGATCATTGCCTTCAGTTCATTCTGGTCTTCAGCATCCTGGACAGCTTCTAGGTCCACCATGTCAAGATTGCAGCGACCATCAAGACGGTTTTCAGGATCATAAACATAGGCGATCCCGCCGCTCATTCCGGCAGCGAAATTGACCCCAGTCTCACCCAAGATCACGACACGCCCTCCCGTCATATATTCACACCCGTGATCGCCGATACCCTCGACAACCACGTTCGCTCCGCTATTGCGGATCGCGAAGCGCTCCCCAGCGCGTCCATAAATATAAACTTCTCCGGATGTAGCGCCATAGAGTAAAACATTGCCACAAAGAATATTCTGCGAAGGATCAAACAAGGCATTCTTCGCGGGCTTGACAATGATCTTCCCTCCGCAAAGCCCTTTTCCGATATAGTCGTTACCTTCTCCGCTTAAGATCAAAGAAAGACCTTTCATGCAAAAAGCCCCAAAGCTTTGACCCGCAGCGCCTTGAAATTCACAAACGATCGTATCATCAGGTAATCCTTGAGCCCCGTGAAGCCGCGCGATCTCTCCCGAAAGCATGCCTCCAACGGTTAAGTCCGTATTGCAAACTGGTATCTGGATCTTAACTGGTTTTTTATTTTCCAAAGCTTCTTTAGATAATGCGATCAATTTGCGGTCAAGCACGCTATCCAGCGCGTGTGGTTGAGCTTGTACATAGCGACGTGCGATGTGGCTATCGACTTCGGGTTGAAAAAATATTTTTGAAAAATCAAGGCCCTTGGCTTTCCAGAAATCGATCGCATCATTCATTTCTAGCAGATCACTGCGCCCTATCATATCATCCAGCGTTCGAAAGCCTAATTGCGCCATATATTCTCTGATCTCTTGAGCGATCATATAAAAAAAGTTAACAACGTGTTCTGGTTTGCCAGTAAAACGTTTGCGTAGCTGGGCGTCTTGAGTAGCAACGCCAACTGGACAAGTGTTCAAATGGCATTTACGCATCATAACGCATCCGCAAACAACCAGCGGAGCTGTCCCAAATCCAAATTCTTCAGCGCCAAGCAAAGCAGCGATCACGACATCCCGTCCTGTTTTTAGTTGGCCGTCTGTCTGCACGCGGATGTAACGACGCAAATTATTAAGAACTAGGGTTTGCTGGGTTTCTGCCAGGCCTAGCTCCCAGGGGGCGCCAGCATGTTTGATCGACGACAATGGGGCAGCGCCTGTCCCTCCATCATATCCACTGATCAAAACCATATCGGCATGGGCTTTGGCCACACCAGCGGCGATCGTGCCAACGCCGACTTCTGAAACGAGTTTAACAGACACTCGCGCTGCTGGATTAACATTGCGCAGATCAAAGATAAGCTGTTTGATATCTTCGATCGAATAAATATCGTGATGTGGCGGAGGCGAGATCAACGTAACGCCTGGCGTTGAATGGCGCACGCGCGCGATCTCACTGTTGACCTTGTGGCCTGGAAGCTGTCCTCCCTCTCCGGGCTTTGCGCCTTGAGCGATCTTGATCTGAACCTCTCTAGAATGGACCAAATATTCAGCCGTGACGCCAAAGCGTCCGCTAGCAACCTGCTTGATCGCACTGCACCGGCTATCACCGTTGGGCAAAGGATGATAGCGGTCAGGATCTTCACCGCCTTCACCGCTATTGCTCATTGCCTTCAGGCGATTCATCGCGATCGCTAACGTTTCATGAGCCTCCCGACTAATGGAGCCGAAAGACATCGCTGAAGTAACAAAGCGCTTCACGATCATCTCTACAGGTTCAACATCTTCCAGAGGGATAGGGTCTGTTTTTTTAAATCGAAAAAGCCCTCGTAATGTGCTTTGTCTTTTCGTCTGATCGTTGATCAACGCCGCATATTCTTTGTAGAGGCGATAGTCATTGTCACGCGTAGCCATTTGAAGCTTGCTGATCGATTCCGGAGTCCACAAGTGTCTTTCTTCATTCTGACGATAACGATATTGCCCTCCTGCGGGCAATAGCGCAGAATCCTGGACCACGTCTTCATGCGCCGCCCCATAACGGGCCTTAGCCTCCGCAGCGATCTCTTCTAGGCCGACACCCTCAACGCGGGAGGCCGTTCCAGTAAAATACCTCTCAATAACATCGCAGCTAAGCCCAACCGCTTCAAAGATCTGTGATCCACGATAACTACGCAATGTTGAGATCCCCATTTTGGACATGACCTTCAAAAGCCCTTTGCAAAGCGCTTCGATATAATTCTCAATAGCTTTTGTCACAGACACATCTGCGGGCAATAGCTTGCGCGCCACCATGTCCGCAATGATCTCAAAAGCAAAATACGGGTTGACAGCGGCAGCGCCAAATCCCAACAAAAGTGCAATATGATGAACTTCTCTCGCCTCTGCTGTTTCAACAATGAGGTCAACACCAGCCTTCATACCCTTAGCGATCAAATGCTTATTGACGGCAGAAACAGCCAAAAGAGCTGGGATCGGGATAAGATCGCTGGAAAGATTGCGATCGCTCAAAATAATGATCGAACAGCCATTCGCGACCGACGCTTCAGCCGCGCGACAAATTTGACCCAAAGCCTCTTCCAAATTAGAACCGCAGCCATGAGATGAAAATCCCATCTGCAAGGTCGTTGTCCAGAATTCTTCCAAGTTCAAAGATTGGATCCGTTCCAGATCTTCATTTGAAAAGATGGGATGAGCTAGCTTGATCAAGCGGCTATTCTGCGGGATCTCTGATAAGATGTTTCCTGGATTACCCATGAACGTCATCAAAGACATCACGAGTTCCTCGCGAATAGGGTCAATAGCAGGGTTGGTGATCTGCGCGAACAATTGTTTGAAATACCAATACAACAACTGAGGCTTGTCAGATAACACAGCCAATGGCGTATCTGCGCCCATAGACCCCACAGGCTCATGTCCGGTTACCGCCATAGGCGTAAGGACCATTTCAATATCTTCACGCGTATAGCCAAAAAGTTTTTGTGAAAAAAGAAGTTTTTTTGTGTCCACAGGTACAGGGGCCACATCATTGAACAGCCCATGCAAGGCGATCTTGTTCTCCTGCACCCATCGCCGATACGGTTGTCGCCGGGTGTAAAATGTTTTTATCTCTGTATTTTTTATAACTCTTTTTTTGGCAAGGTCCACCAGGATCATTTCACCGGGCCTTAAAGCGCCTTTTTCAACAACATTTTCTTCGGAAAAAGTGAGCACGCCGGTCTCTGAAGCAAGCACCATA
>CAZAOD010000071.1:5806-6195 GCA_964486675.1 uncultured Planctomycetales bacterium
ATTATCCCGCGTGATAGTATAGCGTGCCGGCCGAAGACCGTTACGGTCCAGCAAAGCCCCAACGGAAAGTCCGTTGCTGAACGCAACCGCTGCCGGCCCATCCCAAGGCTCCATTAAACCTGCGTGATATTCAAAAAATCCGCGCAGGTCAGGGCCGATAGGATACTTTAAACCCCATGCCTGAGGGATCAACATCATCATCGCGTGCGGAAGATCCCGGCCGCAAGATGTTAACAGCTCTAACGCGTTATCTAAACAAGCTGAATCACTTCCATGAGGATCGATCACCGGTAAGATCTTTTTTAAGTCTTCTTTAAACAGATCGCTTTTTAAGAATTTCTCTCTGGCCTTCATCTGATTAAGATTACCGCGCAATGTGTTGATCTCTC
>CAZAOD010000072.1:0-6041 GCA_964486675.1 uncultured Planctomycetales bacterium
TGGGAATGCGCGGAAGATATTTTTGAGAAATCAGTTTTTAAAGGTGAAATGCTGTATCTTGCGCAAAGATTTGGCCGTCCGGAAATAGATTGGATATTCAGAGGCCATCAAGGAGTTGAGGCGTATTATTCAGCTAATAGCCGTTATTATGATAATTTAGATATTACAATTGTCGCGACGGGTGAAAAAAAAGATTTGATCTTTGATATTACTAGTTCTGTGGATGCCTTGAAGAAGAAAGAAGGATCTATTGATCCTAGCGCGGCTGCTGCGAAGTGGGCCCCTGATCCTATTTGGCCTATTTATGATCGGGATTAGAAGCGTGATTTGATCAGGTAAAATGCCAACAGAAGAAAGATCAGTGGCGCAAGCCATGCACAAGCCATAGGGGCTAACAGCCCGCCTTTGCCCAGAGCCAGGCCTACTGCATTTGTCACGTAGAACATAAAGCCGATCGCGACGGCCAGCCCCAGCGATGTAAAGGTCAGTGCTTTTCGACGCTGTGTCATGAGCGCCAGCGGAAGTCCTACCAAGAGAATAATAAAATTGCCAAAAGGATAAGCGATTTTTTCGTGGAGGTCAACCCGAAGATTGTTCAAAGCTTTCTGCGCCCCGCTTTTTGAAAAACGATTGATATATTCATGGAGCTGGCGAATATTCATGGAATTGACATTTAATCTCTGGCGTAGGAAGTCTTGAGGCGTTTCTTTGATGTCCATTAGCTTTTCATCGTGATATTTTACGCTTTCCGTTGTTTCATCCCCAGGAACGTCAAAGGCTGTGATCTGGCATTTATAAAATTTCCATGCGATCCCTGTCCATTTTCCCGATAGAGCTACGACCTTCTCCTTGATCTGCTGATTTTCATCATGGCCGATGATCGTGATACCCTTTAAAGTAAGGTCGTTAGGGTCGTACGCGTCTATAAAAAAGAGACGGTTTTTCAGCCCATAAAACGTCAGATTCTTGATTTCTTCTTTTTTGCGGCCCGAACTAGCTTCTAAGATCATTGACTCTTCGCGAATATTCTGGGAGACGCTTGTCGCCTGGGGGACAAAGCGTTCGTTGACCCAGAAGATCAGGGCCGAGACCAGCAAGCCAAAACATAAGGCCGGTTTGGTCATCTGCCAGAAATTCAATCCTCCTGAGCGCAGGATGATGATCTCATTATTGCTGTTCGCATGACTGAACGCCAGTAGGCAGGCGATCAGGCAAGCGATGGACGCGGTCTGAGAGATGATAATAGGCAAGAACGAGCGATAATATTCTATCAGCGTAGTAAAGACAACTTTTTGCTTGATGAATTCATCCAAGTTTGCTGCCATATCGATAAGAATGTACAGAAAGCAGAAGATCAAGACCGTCGATAGAAAGATCTTGATGATCAGGTCTAAAAGATAGCGGTCTACGATACGCATAGGCGATAATTTAGGGTGCCGGCGATGATCAGTCCGATGATGTTGGGCGCCCACATGGTCAGTTCGATCGGCGTGACCTTCTGGACGCATAAAGCTTCACACCCGAGAGTTAATAAGTAATATGCCGCTGCGCATAAAAGTGCTAAGGCAATATTAGCTGTCTTTTCCCTGCGATGCGTTACGACAGCGATGGGCATGCCGATCATGATGAACACAAGTACAGAAAATGACCAGGCAAGTTTACGGTGAAATTCGATGGTAAGTGGTGTCGCGTCAATACCAACCGCTTCAAGTTCTTTGATCTTTTCCCGCACTTCCTTGAGGGTCATGCCCTTAGGTTTTTTTTCAACTTTTTTATCTCCTCCGGCTGTCAGATCTAGCGTCCTGAAGAATGTATTGAATCTTAGTTTATAGAAGTTGCTGGGATTTTCCAGATCCGGTTCATCGCTTGTACCGTTAATTAATTTAAGCTTAATCTTATCTTCGCCTGGGACCTGGGTGAATTCACCCTCTTTGGCCGTGATCGTCCGTGTCATTTTTCCGTCCGGCTGAGGTTGATAAATACGGACATTATACATGCGGTTGCCTTCGATCCGGTAAATAAAGAGGACTTGATCTTTAAAATCGTTGATAAATGTTCCAGCTTCGAGAAGGGCCGTTGGATTCTTGGTCCCCATCTCTTTTAAAAGTTCTCGTTGCTTTTGATAGGCATAAGGGATGATCTGAATATTCAAAATGACGGCAAAAAGGCTCAGGATCATTCCGACGATTAGCGCCGGGCCCAAGAGGCGCCGAAGATGGATCCCGTTGGCACGGATCGCAAGGATCTCGTTGTCAGCTGAAAAGCGGCTAAATGTTAAGATGACCGCTACTAATGAAGAGATGGGCAGGGTATATGTAAGGAAGAAAGGGATATAGTAAAGAAAAACTTTTCCAACAGACCCAAGGCCAACCCCTTTGTTGATGACCATGTCCGTTAATCGGATCAGATTTCCCAAAAGGAAGACACTGGTCATGACCGTGAGGGACAGGAAAAAAGGTACGATACTTTCTCGCAGGATATAATTACGAAGTGTTTTCATTGACCGATGGATAATGCCAGGATCCCAACAGTACGTGCGCCAGCTTTACGACAAGCAATGGCCGCGGAAGACGCTGTAGCGCCCGTTGTTATTAGATCATCAATAATTAAAATAGATTTATTTTTTATTTTCTGAGGCTGTCTTATTCTAAAGGCGCCTTGCACGTTTGTCCAGCGCTCTTTTTCAGATAACAAGGCTTGGGCAGGGCCATGGGTCATGCGCGCAAGATTATGGTCACAGCACGTGAGAGAAAAATGTTTGGATAGCAATTCCGCAAAAAGATTCGTCTGGTTGAACTCCCGCTCGCGATATTTGGCCGAATGGATAGGCATAGGCACAAGTAGGTCGAATTGTTGCACAGGGACCTTGTAACGCTCGATAAACGTAAACAAAAGATCTGAAAAAAAGTGCCGGAGCCCTGTCTTTCCTTTATATTTAAATTGATGCAAGAGTTCTTTCATAGCATCATTATAGATCGTCGCAGCCCAGGCTTGGTCAAAGTCAGGAAGCCTTTTTTGGCATTGATGGCAGATACTCCGTGATAATTTTTCTAAAGGCCTGGAGCAGCGAGCGCAAAACGGAGGGATGTTATGTCTAATTTTCTCCCGACAAGAAGCGCATAATGTTTGGCGGCGTTCGGCAAGGGTTGCGCGGCATAGCCAGCATTGAGGGGGATAGATAAGATTGAGGAAAGTTTCTAGAAAATGCATGAATGTTATTTTTCTACGACTGAAAAATATGTTAACACTCATGTAGATGTGTGTCAAATGACCATCCAGGCCCCCTCTTTTCTTTCACAATGACTTGTCAGGGTTTGTGAATCATCGTATAATAGCGACAAATATTAAAACATCGATAACCGAGGAGACATTTATGTCTGATCTTGATCTAGCTAGAAAAGACCTTTTTGAGTTGCTGTATCATAATGCTTTCTTTCGAGAGAAGATCGTTCTTTCTTCTGGAAAGACAAGCGATTACTATATTGATGCTCGTCGAGTAACGCTTTCCGCCCAAGGCGCGTATCTAAGCGCGAAGGTTATCCTTGGGTTTGTTCGCAACGATGCCTTTGACGCGATCGGAGGCCCAACCCTAGGGGCAGATCCGCTTGTGGGGGCTATTGCCAGCTTAAGTTTTCAGCAGGAAAAACCTGTTCATACTTTTATTGTGCGTAAAGCTCCTAAGCCCCATGGTAAGCAGCAGCAAATAGAAGGACCCTTGCTGAAAAAGGGGGCTCAAGTGATCCTGATCGATGATGTCGCTACGACTGGCAAGGCGTTCGTTGAAGCGTTGGCTGTGATGAAGAAAGAAGGGTTTGTAGTGAGCAAGGCGATCTGTCTTGTTGATCGCGATGAGGGCGCTAAGGAAGCCTTGGCTAAGCAAGGCTGCGAGCTTGTCCGTATTTTCAATATTTCGGAATTCTTGAACAAATGAGCCGAGCACCTCTTCTGATACTCGCTTCGCGTTCGCCTCATCGCCGTAAACTTTTAAAACAAGTTGGTGTCCGTTTTAAGGCTATGTCCAGCAAGGCTCCGGAGTCCAGCGATCTAAGCCGCGGATGCGCGTTTTTGGTCAAGATCAATGCTTTGCGCAAAGCCCAAGATGTCGCAAAGCGGGTTAAAACGGGGATCGTTGTCGGCGCTGACACCCTTGTTTACACGGACGATAAGAAAATTATCGGAAAACCTAAGAATGTCACAGAAGCCAAGCTTCAGCTTAAGAAGATTTCCAAAAAACCTCAGTGGCTTTATTCGGGTGTCGCGATCGTGAATGCTGAAACCGGACAAACATTGGTTGATTTTGAGAAAACGAAAGTTTTCATGACGCCCTTATCCGATAAGGAGATCGATCGCTATTACCAGATCACAAGAGCGGACGATAAAGCTGGTGGTTTTGACATCGAAGGAAGAGGTGCATTCTTTATTAAGCGCATTGAAGGATGCTACTATAACGTTGTGGGGCTTCCGTTGGCTAAGTTGCGGCAAATGCTGAGATCTTTCGGCGTCCATCTTTTGTCTGTTTTTTTGTGTATTGGGTTGCTGGGATGCGCAACCACAGAATATAATCTCGCGACCGATCAGCAGGAGACCATGCTTTTGGGAACAGAAAAAGAGGTTGCTGTTGGCAGCGCGATCGCTCAGTACATTGAAAAAGAATTGGAGATCAATACAGATATAGACGTTAACGAGCGCGTGGAACGCATCGCGAAGCGTGTCGCTGAGGTTTGTGACCGTAAAGAACTCGTCTATACCGTTCGCGTGATCAACAAGGATGAGGTTAACGCTTTTGCGTTACCGGGCGGGTACATTTACATTTATAAAGGTCTTATTGACGAAGTCGCAAGCGACGATCAGCTCGCGGGAGTTATCGCTCATGAGTTCGGACATATTACGGCCAAACACGCTCTTAAAAGAATGGAGGCTTCTTACGCTTATACCCTGCTTCAGATCCTTTCCGCGACAAGCGGCAATGCCCAAATGTTACAGGGTATCGACCTGGCTTTCGCGTCCATTATTACAGGGTATTCTCGCGAAGATGAATTCCAAGCTGACCGGCTTTCGTTGAAGTACATGCAAAAGGCTGGCTATGATCCTCGTGAGATGATCGTATTCTTAGAAAAGCTTCAGGAAATTAACGCGAAACGTCCTATCCAGCGTTTTAGCTATTGGCGGACCCATCCTTTCACGTCGCAGCGTATCGCCGCTGTTAACAAAGAAATCCATGGGCGCATGACATTCCGTGACTATATTCGTTTAACCGAACAAGAAGGAGCAGAGAGATGAGAGCCATATTTTTTGTAGTTTTGGGTATCTTTTTTATCGGGTTTTTATTTAGCTGCGACAAGCAACCAAGGGTGTGTTTCCGGTCCTCCTGTCTTAAGGTCGAGATCGCTCAGTCAGCTTCAGAGTTAGAGCGAGGGCTTCAATATCGACGGTCTTTAGATAAGGATGCCGGCATGCTTTTTATTTTCCCTCAGAATGTCGAGGCAGCTTTTTGGATGAAGAACACTTTGATCCCGCTGGATATGTTCTGGCTCGATCAGGATAAAAAGGTCGTCTACATTGAAAAGAGTGCCGCGCCGTGTTTGCAGGAGCAGTGTCCAACTTATGGCCCTAAAGAAATGGTGCGGTATGTCCTGGAGGCAAACGCGGGATTCGCGGATGCTTATAATATCAATATCGGGGATACGGCGACATTTTCTTTGGTGGAGATAAAATAAAAGTTCCCCTTAAAAGACAGAATAAAGCCTGATATAATAAAGACCAACATGAATTTCCATACTATTTTTCAGCCTTCCTATTATTATTTTAATGTTTGCTCTTTGATGCCGTTCGTCTTTTTTAATATTACATTATTCTTTGCTTTGTTTATTATCGGCATTGGCATGCGCGAAAGTTTCCATCGAGCGATCTTTTATTTCTTTTTAAGCGCGGCTTTATGGTTTTTAGGATTCGCCTTGACCCTTAATGCCTGGGTCGATCCGATTACTTTTTTTTGGGGTCGCGTTACATATCTGGCAATTGTTCTTGTTCCGGTCACATTG
>CAZAOD010000073.1:0-351 GCA_964486675.1 uncultured Planctomycetales bacterium
CCACCCATACATACAGATTTTCCTGCCAAAATGTCGCGTTCTAATTTGTACATACGTAAAAATTTCTCAAAGTGTCTCAGCCCTCACTATGTACATACAGATTTTTTCGCCGATTTGTCCCCCCTTAGCGGGTACATACGCAAAAAATCTCAAAATGTTGCGGGCTTCCTGATAGTACATACAACCTTTTTTGCCAAAGTGTCTCACCAAGCCTTGAAATATTCCTTCCACAGCGTACATTCCCCATATTCCTAAAAAGTGTCGGATTTTTTCTTCCTAAACGTATATTCCGGAAATCCCGCCAAAGTGTCGGAACTTTTTTCTTCCTAAGCGTACATACCGGAAAATCCC
>CAZAOD010000073.1:361-5939 GCA_964486675.1 uncultured Planctomycetales bacterium
GAACTGTCGGAATTATTTTTATTTTGCCTGCAACACTTTAAGAAAAAACATCGTATATACGTCTTGAGGCGCGACACTTTTCGAAAAAATCCGGTATATACGCCTTGGGGAAAGATTTTTCCGACACTTTCGGGAAAAAAGCGGAATACATGTATAGGAGAACTTTTTTTAAAAAAGCCTGCGACATTTCGGGCAAAAAAGTCGTATGTACGCGTTATGGAAGAGAAAAAGACACGATTAAAAGTTGAGGTCGAATACATAGACTGCCCGGACGAAGCCGAACGGCTGGCAAAGACCGCCAAGCTCCTGTCCACGGGCGTCTACGCTTACCTTAAAAAGGAAGGGTTACTCAAGATTGACCCCGAACGCCAAGAAAAGGTCCGGGAGGCCATGGAAAAAGCCCGCGAAATCATCAATAGGAATATTGAGGAATAATGATTGATTCAGCTTGGCTTGTGCCGGGGTTGTGATAGGGTTGGGTCGCTATGGCAGAAACAAATAAACGATGCGGATTTGTGATCAGGGTCAGTACGGACAAACAAGCCCGTAACCCCGAAGGATCACTGACAAACCAGCTTCAACGCTTGCAGGCGCATATTGAATACAAAAATACCGCCTGCGACGAGCATTGGGTTGAGGCCGGGCGTTATATCCTTAAAGGCGTATCCGGCAAGGATTCGTTCCGTAGCCCGGAATTCGCCCAGTTATTCGCTGACATGGAATCCGGCAAGGTCAACACTGTCATATGCACCGCGCTTGACCGCATAAGCCGCTCGGTCAAAGACTTCCTGAATTTCTTCGAGGTCCTGACCAAATACAACGTCGAGTTTGTCTGCCTCAAGCAAAACTATGACACCACGTCCTCGCAAGGAAAACTCTTTATAACCATAATGATGGCGCTGGCTGAATTTGAGCGAACGCAAACATCCGAACGAAACCGAGACGCCACAATCGCCCGGGCGGAACGCGGCCTCTGGAACGGCGGGCATTTGCTCGGCTATAATCTTGACTCGAATAAAAAAGGATACCTGTTTATTAATGAAGCGGAACAAGCGATCGTGCAATTCGCCTTTAAAAAGTATCTGGAGTGCGGGTCCGTGGTCGAAACCGCTAGGGAACTCAATGATCACGGCTTCCGGACAAAAAGCTATACGTCACGACGGAACAAAGTCCGGGTCCCGCAAAAATTCGGCAAGTCATCGACCAAACAACTGCTGGTCAATCTCGCTTATATCGGAAAAAAGGAAATCAATAAACGCTGGATATGGTCGGATCAGGACAAACTGCCTGACTACAAGAAATACCGGGTTGTCCCGGCTGTGTGGGATCCGATCATCGATGAGGATACGTTCTACAAAGCCCAGCATCTTATGAAACGAAACTGGACAACCCGTCATAACGGAGTGACACCGGTCAAACATTTGTATTTATTAAACGGTGAATTATTATTTTGCGAAAAATGCGGAAAACCTATGGAAGGCACCTGCGGGACTGGACGGCAAGGAATGAAATATTATTACTACCAGTGCAAGCACTGCAAATTCAAGATGCCAGCCGGTGAGATCGAAGGCGTGGTGATTGATAAGCTAAAAGAACTCGCCACAAACGACGAAGCTATCACGATCATGGTCGAATCCGCGAATAAAGAACTGCAAAAAGAAGTGCCACAGCTAAAAAGTCAACGTGACGCCCTGCAAAAGAAACTCGATGAAGTAAAGGCCAGCGCGGACGGCATCATGGAAAAGTGGACTGCCATGGCCACGGACGATAACAGCGTGTTCCTGCGGGAGAAGCTGGACGAACTGGCCAAACAACGAAAAGACATCGAGACAGGGCTTTCGGCTCTGGATATTCAGATAAGCGACATTCAGCGGGAGGCGATCAATAAGGACGACGTCTTAAAGGCCCTTGGCAAGTTTTCCGAGCTATTTGAGACGCTCGCGCCATACCTGCGCAAGGAAATCATCCGCCACGTCATGAAGAAAGCCGTATTGGGCCCCACGAATATAAAAATAGCCCTGTTCGGAAAACATCCCCAAACAGGGCTATTTGATACAGCGGCGCCTGACGGCAAAATCCGCTGTCAGACGTCAATATGGCTCCCCCGCGAGGACTCGAACCTCGGACCCAGTGGTTAACAGCCACTTGCTCTACCGACTGAGCTACAGGGGAATATCTTCTATATTAAAGAGCGGTGGAGATTCCCACGTGCCGATGACCTTCGATTTTTATGAGGCTCGGTCAGCCTCGGCCGGATGACCTCGCCACTTCCTCGCACATTTCGTGCTCGGTCGCAGGGGAATATCTTCTTATATCAAAAGAATGGTTTCGCGTAATCGCTCAACCACTCCCTCAGACATTACATCTTCGATCGCAAAGAATTATATCGAAATGCATCGAAAAGTCAACTCAAGACTTGACAATCCTTTTAAGAGTGAATTTCTCTTCGCGAATTGAGCGACATGCCAAGAGTAGAAAGGTCCGCGTATTCCACGGCACTTCCCATGGGGATCCCGACACCAATACGGCTGACCTTCACCTTAAACTCTTTCAAACGGTCGATAATAAATAACGCGGTGGTCTCCCCTTCTGTATCGGCATCGGTTGCAAGGATCACTTCTGTCACGTTCTGATCCTTAACGCGATTGATCAGCTGATTTAGGCGCAACCCTTCCGGCCCTTTCCCTTCTGCCGGCGAAACAACGCCTAAGAGAACATGATAACTGCCATGATACTGCCCCGTCTTTTCTATTGCCAAAACATCCTTGGGGCTTTCCACAACACAGATCATATCATCCCGACGCTTGGCGTCACTGCAGATCATACAAACTTCCGTCTCGCTTAAATTATTGCAGATGCGGCAAAACGTTAATCTGTCCTTAAGCTTAATGATATCTTCAGAGAGCCCTAGGACATCTTCGCGAGGATTCTCCAGAAGCCAAAAAACAATCCGCTCAGCGCTCCGGCGACCGACTCCTGGAAGCTTGGTCAATTTTTCGATGAGATTTTCGATGATCCTTGGATACGCCATTTTTACGCTTTATGCTCCTGATGCCACTTATGCACAACCTTGCCTTGAAATTTTTCTAATGCCTTGGTAACAACAGGCCCATGCTCTCTATCCTTCACATCATCCACGATCTTTAATTCAACACGAAAAGAACTCTTAAGCTGTTCTTTGAGAGCTTTACTGATCAAGGCGATCGTCGCTTTGTCCTCTAAGGCCTCTTTATGAAAACGCGCGTGCTCAGGAAAGCCTATAACAAGAAGACCATTTTTTAGCGCACAAGGGCTCCCTTCCTGTAAATATGTCGCAACGGACATACGCTCACGACTGATCGCGAACGTGACAGCATCCCATGTTTTCTGGACGCACTCTAAGGTCAACACGCCAGCAACTGACACTTCCGAGGAAGGCATCGCATCCTCCTCTTCGTTCTCAAAATCGTTGCGTGCGTGAGGATTCACGGCAGAAGCCTGCGAACCAGGACCCAATGAAAAATCCAGATGACCTTTTTGGTTCGCGATGCGACTGGCCTGGGCTGTCTTTACTGGAACGACCTTCTTTTCAACGGCCAGCGTATTAGCGGCGGCCGGAATGGTCAATTTGGCAAGGGCGACTTCCATCGGAACCTGAAAAGAATCCATGACCTTAGCAACCTCTTGAACGCCCACAAAAATGTCAATCGCTTTTAGGATATCCTCGAGAGAATATTGCTGTGATTGGGACAAAAGCCTCTCTTTCACAGCGACCGGATAATCCACCAAGCGGCTTAATGGCTGACCTCCCACCTTGACGATCATCAGATGGCGATAATGCTCGATCATATTACGCAACAGCTGTTTTATGTCTTTTCCCTGGTGAACGATCTCGTCCAAGACCTCAAAACACTGAGCGCAATTCTTAACGGCGATCGCATCGGCCAAGGAGAATATCAGTTCAGTTTCCACAAGCCCCAGCATACCTACAACATCATTTTCCTGGACGGTCTTGACGCTTAAGGCGCTGAGCTGGTCAAGAATGCTTAAGGCATCGCGAAGGCTGCCCGTGGCCGCCTTGGCAATCGCGTACATCGCCTGCGGGTCCACTTTCAGATTTTCCTGATGAACGATCTGTTCCAGTTTTTCCGTGATCGTTTTGATCGATGCCCGTTTAAAATCAAACTTTTGACAGCGCGAAATAATAGTCGATAGCACTTTGTGTGGTTCAGTTGTCGCGAAAATAAATTTTACATATTCCGGCGGCTCTTCCAATGTCTTGAGCAAAGCATTGAACGCCTCGGTTGTCAGCATGTGGACCTCATCAACAATATAGATCTTGTATCGGCCATAGCTGGGGGCGAATTTGACATTCTCGCGAAGAGCGCGGATCTCATCGATGCCGCGATTTGACGCTCCGTCGATCTCGACAACGTCGAAACTTGTTCCGTTGGCGATCTCCACACAAGAAGGACACTGTCCGCAAGGATGAACGGTCATACCTTTTTGACAATTCAAGGCTTTGGCGAGAATGCGCGCGCAGGATGTTTTGCCGATCCCCCGCGGGCCACAAAATAGATACGCGTGCGCCAGCCTCTGAGACGTGATCGCGTGCGTGAGGATATCAATAATATGACTTTGGCCAACAACTTCCTGGAATGTTTGAGGCCGGTATTTGCGAGCTAAAACAATATACGACATGATAAACTTCTTTTTATGATCCTGTACATTAATGCCTTATTATAACGAATCTATTCTGCTGTTGGACAAAATTCTTTAGAATTATTCCGCTTCATCGAAGATCGAACCTTTCTGAGATGTCGCGATCTTCGCTACGAACTGCGAAAGAACATACATCGCGATCGTTCCAAAGATGAACAGGATGACCGCTAAGATAACGATCATTGTTCTTTGACGTTTCTTTTGCCTGCCTTCGCGCAATTCTTCAAAAATAAGGACAGCAAGCTTATTTTCATCAGGCTCCCCTTGCGCGTTCTTTGCCTTTGCCACATTGACGCGCAACGAACGCGCGAGAGCTAACAACTTCTGAGCGCGTTCATTGGGCTGGGAAATAGAAAAAATCTCAGTTAGTTGGTCCATAAACGATCTGCTGGCTATTTGGAAGCCGTGGAAGCGTTCAAATATCTTGAAACCAGATCAATAAAAGAAAATTCATTGAAACGTCCTAAATTATCCGTGGCACCGGCTTGCATGCACGCGTTTTTCGCATCATCGATCGCTATGGCTTTTTGCCGAATGGTCGCGTCCCCCAGTTCCTCGATCTTATAAAAATGATAGATCAGGATCGGACGGTTCGCGAACTGGGTCATCTGCCTAAGGATCTTAACGACCTCATCCGCAACTATGCCGTACAAAGGGACCTCCATGATCAAAATATCAGGAGAAAATTGAACGACCTTTGTAATGATCTCAGGGCCATCCTTAGCCATCGCCGTCAAACATCCTATTTTCTTTAATTGAAAAACCATATTCTCCGTAACCAAGGGATCTGAGCCAGCAACAAGAACTTTCTTATCCAACTTTTTCGTGAGCGTCGAGCGCGAAAAAAGAATTTCGATCTTTGAAAGCAACTCTGAGG
>CAZAOD010000074.1:0-5845 GCA_964486675.1 uncultured Planctomycetales bacterium
CTTACTCATCTTGACAACGACCGCATGACCTCGCGCAATCGCTCCGCCACGCAAAATAGCCTTGTCTGTACCTTCCATGGCTTCAATCGCGACAATCGCTTTATCCTTAACAACGACGGTCTGCCCAACATCAATCCCACCCATCAGCTTAGCGATGGTC
Source organism: uncultured Planctomycetales bacterium (assembly GCA_964486675.1). Classification (GTDB taxonomy): domain Bacteria; phylum Omnitrophota; class Gorgyraeia; order Zapsychrales; family Aceulaceae; genus CALGLP01. Next base: position 161 of record CAZAOD010000074.1, read on the forward strand.
TGCCCAAATTCAATATCCGCTAACTCCTTTTCACTTGGCCCTCGCCTCGTCAACGTTCCCTTGGGGGCCATGTGATCAGACAGCAAGAATGTCGAGCTTAAAAGTTCCATGCCGTGTTCTTTTAACTTATCAGCAACAGCGGAAAAGATCGTATCTGCCTTGCGGTCTTGCAGAGCATTGAACAGCTGACGAAATTCTTCGTCAATGGAAAGACGGTCATTAAAAAGATTCGCTGGATTCACCTGGCCTGCCATGACAACCTGCTTGATATTTTGCGATTTGAAAAACGAAAAAAGTCGATTCAACTCCCCGGGGCCAACCCATAACACTTGATCAACAAAAGAAGAAAGGAAAAACGAAGTGTCCCCTTTTATGGCGACAGTGACAACTTTGTAATTTTGGTGACGGGCTTGTTGAGCAAAGAGAAATGGAAATTTGCCGTTTCCGGCGATAAGACCTAAAACTTTTTTATCTTGCGGCATCAGCTGCATAGTCCTCGCTGTGACGTTTGCACAAAATGTAAAAGATGCTCAATTTCAGGAGTGGAGGAAATTTGACTCTTGATCTCTTCGACAGCTTTTGTCTTGGTCAATTGCGAAAAAAACAATATTTTAAACGCCTGCTTTAACAAGCGCACTGTATCTGGTTTGAATCCGGCACGCTTAAGACCAACGAGATTCAGTCCGTAAACACGCGCTGGATGCCCATCGCAAGTCGAAAAAGGCGGGATATCCTGAACGACCTTGGAGCACCCTCCTACGATCGAAAACTGACCAAGACGAACAAACTGGTGAATGGCCGTCAGCCCACCCACCACAACATAGTCCTCTAAGGTAACATGCCCTGCTAAAGTGCCCACGTTAGCCAGCGTGCAATGATCGCCAACAACACAATCATGGGCCACATGAGAATATGCCATAAAAAGATTATGATCCCCGACCTTTGTCTTCCCGCCGTCCCCTGTGCCAGGGTTGATCGTGACATACTCGCGAATAATATTATGCTCCCCAATCTCGAGATACGTCTTTTCGTCTTTCTTAAACTTTTTGTCCTGCGGAATGCTGCCGATGACAGCGCCGGTAAAAACTTCACAACCCTTACCGATCGACGTGCGTCCTTCGATGACGCAATGAGAACCGATCTTGACCTCAGAAGCCAAGATGACATCTTCTCCGATGACGGTATACGGACCGACAGTAACATCTTTGGCAATATTTGCCTTAGGATGGACTACAGCTGTCGAATGGATACTCATGATGACCCCTGCAAATAAGCAACATCCGTGAACGAAAACATCAGATCAGCTTCAACGACAACCTTATCGTCAACTTTGGCAACGCCTTTCACTTGGGCGATGCGCGATTTACACTTCAAAACATCGACCTCAAAGACCAGCTGATCTCCCGGCTCAACAACTTTACGGAACTTGACATTATCGATCGCCATGAACAAGGCAAGCTTGTCTTTATTCTCAATATCCGTTAAAACAGCGATCCCGCCGACCTGCGCCATGGCCTCAACCATGAGCACACCCGGCATGACAGGCTTGTCTGGAAAATGTCCTTGGAAGAAAGATTCATTAGCCGTGACATTCTTGATCGCAACGGCACGCTTTCCAGGCTGAAGATCAATGACCCGATCGACCAACAAGAAAGGATAGCGATGAGGCAATATTTTGCGGATCCCTGTAATATCAATAGCGGTCTTTGTCGCATAGTCATGCCCTTTCGGCGTAAATTTCTTTTCGTATTTCTCATGCTGCGCAACGATCTTCTGCAACAACTTACGATTAAGACGATGCCCGCTCTTTACGCCCAATACGTGTCCTCGAACAGGCCTGCCCAAAAGGTAGAGGTCACCGATAAAATCTAAAACTTTATGCCGGGCGAATTCATCCGAAAAACGTACCTTATTGTCCTTGACGCCCTTATCCGTAATGACAAGGGTATTCGTCAGGTCAGCTCCTTGCCCTAAGCCTTGACTTTTCAGCGCTTGGGCTTCTGATTCCAAGCAGAATGTGCGCGAAGGCGCGATCTCCTTGCGAAAACTTTCCAGCGTGACCGTCTGGCTAAAAAATTGCGCGCCAAGACCGGGGTGAGGATAGCTCAAAAGATAAGACACCTTAAAGTCTGATGCGGGTGTTATCAAAAGCGAAGAATCATTCTCTTCAAGATAGATCGTTTCATAGATATCAATGAATTGCCGTTGAGCTTCTTGCTGAACTAAGCCACCCTGCAAAAGGATATCATAATAATTTTGTCCGCTGCCATCGAGGCCAGGAAGTTCGGGTCCATTGATCTCGATAACAAGATTATCTATCTCAAGTCCGCATAATACGGCCATCACGTGCTCAACAGTATGGACAACCGCATCCCCTTTGGCTAAGGACGTGCACCGCGACAAAGCCTGGTCCTGGACAACGTTTTGATACTCCGCTTTCACGCATGGATGATTCGGCAGGTCAACGCGGACAAAACAAATACCGCTGTTCACTGCGGCAGGTTTAAAGACGACCTTGGTTTCCTGGCCAAGATGAAGCCCTTTGCCCTGGGCGCGAACTTCTCTATGAATGGTCTTTTGCTGAATGCTCATAGTCCTAAGAATTGATCTTCTTCTCCAACAAAATGATTTTTTGTTTTAATTCTTGAATGGTTTTAACATATTCCGGTAGCCGTTGCAATGCCGCATTGACTTTTTTTGCTTTCTCGTGGGGCTTCGCCGGATAACCTGAAACAAATGTTTTCGCTGGAACGGATTTGGTAACCCCAGCCTGCGCCGCGACCACAGCACCTTCACCGATGGTCAAATGTCCTGCGATACCGGATTGACCAGCAAGGATAGCGCCATCTTTGATCTCAACGCTACCAGAGATCCCTGTCTGAGCGACAATAATGCAGTGACGGCCAATGATAACATTATGCGCGATCTGAACAAGATTATCGATCTTTGTTCCCTGGCCAATAAATGTTTTATCAAATCGGGCTCTATCCACGGTCACGTTAGCGCCGATCTCAACATCATCCTCGATGACAACTGTCCCTACTTGAGGGATCTTATAATGAATGCCTTCCACATTGGCAAATCCAAATCCATCAGCACCGATAACGGTTCCCGAATGAATGATAACCTTATGGCCTATAATGACGCGCTCTCGGACGACAACGTTTGGATAAAGAAGACACTTCTGTCCAATAACAGTTTCATGTCCAACAAAACAACCGCTATAAATAATAGTTTCATCGCCGATCACAGCCTTGTTTTCAACGACAACATAAGCGCCAATATGAACATTCTTCCCGATCTTGGCGTCCGGAGCAATGACCGCTGTTGGATGGATCCCTTTGACGTGATGCTCTTGTTCCCCCAGAACGTACGAAGCGATCTTCGCAAATGCGAGCGATGGATTGTCAACGATGATCAAATTCTTACCAGCAGCACTTAAGCCTGAAGGCGCAATGATCGCTGATGCTTTGGTCACTTCAACAAGAGGAAAATACTTCGCATTAGCGACAAACGTAATGTCCCCTTCGCAAGCTTCTTTAATGCCGGAAATGCCGCGAATGACAACATGCTCATCGCCTTGGACCTTGCCTGAAAGATATTGCGCGATTTCCCTGATGGTCTTTTGCATGAATACAAGCTTATTTCTTTGGCGCTGCTGCGTTCAAAGAATCTAAAATCTTCTGCGTAAGATCAAATGATTCCGCCCCATAGATCAAAACACGATCGTTAAGAATGATGTCGTATTCCTCTCTCTGCGCATAAGCTTTCACAACAGATTCGATCTCCAACAAAATCTCCCGTATCTTATCGTCTCTGTCCTTACGCAGCTCTGTTTGCTTCTTTTGATCAAAATCCATTAATGCCTGCTTATCTTTCTCGATCTGCTGAACGACCTTCATGCGCTCTTCCTCTTTGAGCAAAGTGATTCTTCTCTCAGCTTCTTGGATCTTAGCAACAAGGTCATTGCGCTGCTTTTTATAATCTGTGCTTTTCTGCTCCAAAACCTTATCATAGTCAACTGTTTTCTGATACTTATCGAAGATCACAGTTAGATTAACATATCCTATCTTCAGATCGCTACTCTGAGCAAAACTCGCTTGAACAAAGCAAAGCGTAAGAAAAATCATTAACCAAAATGTGCCCATACGTCTTTTCATGCGTCCTCCTTATAAAGTGTTAAAATGATCGACTAATACTAAAATAGAATTTCCCTGACCGCTCTTCTTCTCCAGGCTCATCGTTCAACGGATACCCGTAATCCAGGTTGATCGGGCCGATAGGCGTCTTAACGCGCAAGCCCAAACCAGTACCCGACTTAAATCCACCGTTACCAAAGTCTCCGATCTTTGGCCAAACGTTTCCTGAATCAAAGAAGACCGCGACCTTGATAAAGTCAATGACCGGAATAATGTATTCAATATTACTGACGAGCATGCTATCGCCGCCGATAGGATCATTGGACGCCGGATCTAAAGGCCCGACCTTGCGTTCATTATACCCGCGGATAGTGTAGGCGCCTCCAGCGAAAAATCTCTCATAGATCGGAACATAATCAGAATCTCCGTAAGAATCAACTACCCCAGCTCTTAAGCGATACTCCAAAACAGACCCGCCAGCCAAAGGAATATCATAACTGCCTTTTATCTTCAAGCGGTAAAAGTCCTTATCTCCTCCTAAAGCCCCTCCCGCGAGATCAAAGGTACCACCCAACAGAAGACCTTTGGTAGGATTAAAAACATCGTCACGCGAATCGTGGGTTAAGCCAAAGCCTAAACTGCTGATCTTGTTTTTCCCTCCCTCGCGTGTCAATTCACTGCTCACGCCATCAGCAAAATTATCGATCTTGATCTCTTCCAGACGGTATATTGTATTCGCCGAAAGATATTCGCTCAATTCCTTACCGAACCTCAGGTCAAACCCTGTGCGCGCTTCATCGTAAGCATAGCCAACATCTGATTCACGGCTAATACGACTACGATAAAGATCAAAACCGCCTGAAATCGGCATATCAAAGATCCATGGTTCTGTAAAACTTAAGATCGCATTGTTGCGGATAGAACCGACCTCGCCGCGAACCGTCAAGCTCTGCCCACCACCTGTAAAGGACGGCCAGTTGGTAAAATCAAAATTCTTTTGCTGAACCTCGATAAACCCGACCAACTGATCAACAGTGCTGTATCCACCACCAAAGCTTAAGCTTCCCGTCTTAGATTCTTTAACCTGAACAACAAGATCTTTCTGGTTAGGATATTGCGTGTCCTGGATATCATAATTGATCTCCTCAAAATATCCTAAATTCTTCAAACGCTCCTTGGTGCGGCGCAGCTTTGTCCCGTCAAAAGTATCGCCAGGATTCAAGCGAACCTCGCGGCGGATGACAATATCTCGCGTGCGATTATTTCCCTCTACTTTGACCTTGTTGACGTAGGCAATCTCACCTTCTGCGATGTCAATACGCACGTCAACTTTGCCTGTCTCAGAGTTGATCGATGTTGACTCTCTGGCATCGGCAAAAATATATCCTTTGTCAAAATAAGCGGAGCTAATGTCCGCGATGTCTTTTTCAAGCTTTTCTTGAGTGAAGACCCCGCCTTCTTTAAGCTCTTTAAATAGCTTAAAGATCTCTTCCTTGGTCAAGATCTTCAGGTCTCCTTCGACCATTAAATTTCCAACGTAATAACG
>CAZAOD010000075.1:0-322 GCA_964486675.1 uncultured Planctomycetales bacterium
TTGACCAAGATTGAATCGCGGCCTTCAAAGAAGAAGGCATGGGATTACTACTTTTTTGTCGATCTAATCGGACATCGGGATGATGCGAAGGTCAAAAAAGCCTTAGGGCAGCTGGAAGGGATGTGTAAATATTTAAAAGTTGTTGGATCGTACCCTCAAGAGGATATATGAGAAATATCGTTAAGAAAAATATCTTAAATGTGAAACCCTATCTTCCTGGAAAACCCATCGAAGAGGTCAAGCGCGAATTGGGATTGAAAGAAGTTTTTAAGCTTGCTTCCAATGAAAATCCTTATCCGCCGACACCGAAGGTTTTAAAGGC
>CAZAOD010000075.1:332-5806 GCA_964486675.1 uncultured Planctomycetales bacterium
CGATCGCTAAGCAGATGGGTGTTGATACTGATCAGCTAGTTTTCGGCAACGGCTCTGATGAGATCATCGTTTTGGTGACAAAAGCATTCGCCGCGGAAGGCGATGAGATCATAACCGCGCATCCGACATTCCTTATCTATGAGATAGCGACTAAGATCTCTGGAGCGAACATTCGCTTAGTGCCTTTAAAGGATTTCCGCTACGACCTTCAGGCGATGCGTCAGGCTGTCACGGAAAGAACGAAGATCATCTTTATCGCCAATCCTAATAATCCGACCGGGACCTACGTAACACAGCGTGAAGTAGAGGATTTCCTGAAAGGCTTGCCTGAAAACATCATTGTCTTCTTTGATGAAGCTTATTATGAGTTCGTTGGCAAGAAAGATTATCCCAATAGTTTGCGTTTGCTTAAGCAATATCCCAACGTTATCCTGACCCGGACTTTTTCTAAAGCGTACAGCTTGGCTGGATTGCGCGTTGGCTATGGCGTTGCCAGCAAAGAGATGATCGACATCCTTAATCGTGTCAGAGAACCTTTCAATGTGAATACGTTGGCCCAGGCGGCGGCATTGGCAGCGCTTGGGGACAAGCCGCGATATATGAAAATGATCCGCGGCCTAAACCAGGAAAAACAGAGAATGTGCAAGGACCTTCAAAAGCTGAAGGTTCCGTTCGTTGAAAGTGTTGCGAATTTTGTCTTGATCGACCTGAAGACCAATAGCTTGGCGGCCACGCAGAAGCTTTTACGCAAGGGTGTGATCGTGCGTGATATGGGTTTCTGGGGACTAGAGAATTTTATTCGCGTTTCTATCGGGACCCCAAAAGAAAATAAAAAATTTATTCAAGCCTTAAAGGAGATCTTATGATCGTCGTTCTAAAACCACAGGCAACAGAAAAACAGATCCAGCATATTCTTGAGAAAACAAAAAATTTAGGATTGAAAGCGCATGTTTCGCGAGGGGTTGAGCGCACGATCATTGGGCTCATAGGGCCTGAAGATGTCCTGCGCGTTACACCTCTTGAGGTCTTTCCAGGCGTTGAAGAGGTTATGCCGGTTTTGGCTCCTTATCGGCTTGTCTCGCGGGAATTCAAGAAAGAAAGTTCAAAGATCTCTATCCGTAAAGATTTGAGGATCGGAGATAAAAAGGTTGTCCTTATGGCTGGGCCTTGCGCTGTCGAGAACCGCAAAACACTTCTTACTATCGCTCAAAAGATCAAGAAGGCGGGAGCGAGTGTTTTACGTGGCGGGGCATTCAAGCCTCGGACATCTCCTTATGATTTTCAAGGATTAGGCGAGGAAGGGCTTAAATATTTGAAAGAAGCTTCTGAAAAGTACGGCATCGCTACTGTTTCTGAAGTCGTCGATCCACGCGACATTCCATTGATGGTCAAGTATGTTGATGTCTTGCAGGTCGGCGCGCGCAATATGCAGAATTTTACTTTGTTGCGGGAACTCGGCAAAACAAAGAAACCTGTTATGTTAAAAAGAGGCATTAGCGCAACGATCAAAGAATGGCTGATGTCGGCAGAATACATTCTTTCAGAAGGAAATTTTGACGTGATCTTATGTGAGCGCGGTATCCGTACTTTTGAGACACAAACGCGCAACACCTTGGACATTAACGCGGTTGCTGTTGTCAAAGAGCTTTCCCACTTGCCGATCGTGGTTGACCCCAGCCACGCGACAGGGCGCCGCAGCCTGGTCGCGAGTGCTTCACGCGCGGCGGTTGCCGCTGGCGCGGATGGTTTGATCGTTGAGGTCCATGATCATCCGGAAGAAGCAATGTCCGACGGCGTTCAGTCGCTGATCCCCCAAGGCTTCAGCAGCCTTGTTAGAGAACTCAAGAAAGTCGCTTTAGCGATCGGACGGGACCTGTAATATGCGTTTTCAACGGAACCCTTTAATGTTTCGCAAGGTCACTGTCATCGGGATAGGCCTGTTGGGCGGATCACTAGCGATGGCGATAAAAAAGAACCATCTTGCGCGGGAGGTTGTCGGCGTCTCTCGACGGCAGGCCGCATTGCAATACGCGTTGAAGAACAAGATCATTGATCATGGCTCAAGCAATATCGTGAAATCTGTTGAGAACGCGGACCTTGTTGTGCTGGCAACGCCGATCCAGACGATCCTAACACTTATCACGACCTTAGGCGCACATCTAAAGCGTGGATGCATTGTCACGGATGTTGGCAGCACCAAGGCGACCATTGTTCAGGCGGCGCAAAAACATTTTCCAAATCATGTGTTGTTTGTCGGCTCTCATCCTTTAGCCGGTTCAGAAAAGAAAGGTATTGAATTCAGCACCGCGTCCCTTTTTGAGCAAAGCCATTGCTTGCTGACACCAACGGATAAGACCAACAAAGGCGCTTTGGACAAAGTGTCAGAATTTTGGACCAGGGCAGGAGCGAAGATCAAGACCATCTCTCCTGATGAGCATGATACGATCGTTGCGTATACAAGCCATGTTCCTCATCTATTGGCATACGGCCTGATGGACGCGATACCTTCTGATTATTTGCCTTTTGGGGCCACGGGATTACGTGATACAACACGGATCGCCTCTTCCAATCCCGAGCTATGGGCTGATATCTGTATGCAGAACGCGAAAAACATGACAAAAAGTTTGGACGATATCATTAAGACCATTGCCGGGTACCGCAAGGCTATTGTTGTTGGAGACGAAAACTTTTTGATGGAATCCTTTAAGAGATCAAAAGAAAAGCGGGACGGCCTTCATGCGTAATACGCCTATTGTTGTCGCGATCGACGGGCCGGCAGGAGCCGGCAAGAGCACGATCGCCAAAGAAGTCGCGAAAAAATTAGGTTTTATGTATCTCGATACAGGCGCGATGTACCGCTCTCTTACCCTGAAAGCCTTGCGCGAGAAAATTGACCTCAATGATGAGGCAAGTTTAACAGCGCTTGCGAGGTCGACGCGTATTGATCTGCAGATCAGCGATCATCACGCTTTGAAAGTTTTGCTCGATGGACAAGATGTCACCGAAGAAATTCGCAGTCCCGAGGTAACGAACAACACTTTTTATATTGCCCGCACAGCAGGAGTGCGCGATGTGATGGTGGAGCAGCAGAGGGCTATTGGCATGAAAACAAATGTCATCGCCGAAGGCCGCGACATTGGGACGGTTGTGTTCCCCAACGCATTCTGCAAGTTTTATTTAGACGCTCGCTTTGAAGAACGAGCCAATCGTCGTTACAAGGAGATGAGCGAAAAGGGAAAGGCGGTCGCATGCGCGCAGGTGCAGCAAGATCTTCAGGATCGAGACACAAAAGATCTTACGCGCAAGGTCGGCCCTTTAAAAATAGCAGAGGACGCGATCGTCATCGATTCAACCAATATGTCCATCCAGGACGTTGTTCAGAAAGTCATTGACCACATTCAGTCTCATGGATAAATCCCTCATTCGTAATTTCTCGATCATTGCTCATATCGATCACGGTAAGTCAACCCTAGCGGACCGCTTGATGTTGGCTACTGGAGCGATCGATGAGCGCAAGTTCCAGAACCAGATCCTTGATGATATGGACCTAGAGCGCGAACGAGGCATCACGATCAAGGCATCCGCTGTACGCTTAAGCTATAAGGCTAACGACGGGAAAGAATACATCTTAAACCTTATCGATACGCCCGGCCACGTTGATTTCACTTATGAGGTTGAAAAGTCGTTAAGGGCATGCGAGGGCGCCTTGCTTGTTGTCGACGCCTCTCAGGGGGTTGAGTCACAAACCATCGGCAATTATTATTTGGCGATCGAGAACAATCTTGAGATCATCCCTGTCATTAACAAGATCGATATTGCCAATATCGATCTTGGGATCGTCAAAACAGAGCTCAGCGAGATCTTTAACTTTAAAGAAAAAGACATGATCCTTTGCTCCGCAAAGGAAGGCCTTGGCATTAAAGATGTTTTGGAAAAGGTTGTTGAGTTCATTCCACACCCCGAAGGCGATGACGGTGCACCCGCGCAAGCGCTGATCTTTGATTCAAAATATGATACTTATAAAGGTGTTATTGTTTATGTGCGCGTTGTCAACGGCATCCTGAAAGAAAACATGCGGGTCAAGATGATGCATGGCAACAAGGAAGTGACGATCGAGGAGATCGGGGTTTTCCGTCCCGAAGCAGAAAAGGTGCGCGAACTGACGAGTGGAGAGGTCGGTTATATCACATGCAATATCCGTGAGCCCAGAGAGGTTCACGTAGGGGACACGATCACGGATGCCGCGCATCCTTCAACGAAAGCCTTGGAGGGATATCGACAATTAAAACCTTTGGTGTTCGCTGGTGTTTATCCAGAGAATTCAGGAGATTTTATCGCTTTGCGCGAAGCAATGGAAAAACTTCATCTAAACGATCCCAGCTTTGTCTATGAACCTGAATCTTCACAGTCTTTCGGCCATGGTTTTCGCTGCGGTTTTTTGGGGTTGTTGCACATGGAGATCGTTCAAGAGCGATTAGAGCGTGAATACAATCTCAATCTCATTCTCACGACGCCCAATGTTAGCTACCGTGTCACCAAGCGCAATGGGGAGGTTCTGGAAGTTGAAAGCCCTATTCAGCTGCCTGATTGGACTGCCGTCTCAAAGATCGAAGAACCGTATTTGTCAGTAGCGATCTTTTCACCTGTAACGATGATGGATGCGATCATGGATCTGGCCAAATCCAAGCGCGGCATCTATCAGGAAAGTATGTATGTATCGGATCGCATGAAGGTTGTCTTTGACATTCCACTTTCAGAGGTCATTGTTGATTTTAATGACATGATCAAGTCGGCCACGCGCGGTTATGGCTCGATTGACTATGAGTTAAAAGGTTATTTCCCGACTGACATTACCAAGCTTGATATATTGATCAACGATAAGGTTTGCGATGCTTTTTCTTGCCTGGTGCACAAGGAGAGGTCTTACGAGAAAGGCCTGGCTCTTGTCTCCAAGTTAAAAGAATTGATCCCTCAACAGCTCTTTGAGGTCAAAATTCAGGCGTCAGCCAACGGTCGCATTATCTCTAGCGCCAAGGTTCGCTCCGTCGGTAAGAACGTTACCGCCAAGTGTTATGGTGGTGATATTTCACGCAAGCGTAAGCTTTGGGAAAAACAAAAAGAAGGAAAAAAACGTTTAAAACAGATTGGCCAAGTAGAGATCCCTCAAGAGGCATTTCTCGCGGTCTTAAGGATATGAGATGATGAATAATTTCTTTCGTAAAGGTTCAGCGGTGCGCGAGTGGACAGAATCGATCGTGATCGCGTTTTTATTGGCCATGGTCATTCGTACGTTCGTGGTCCAGGCATTCAAGATCCCGACCGGATCGATGCGAACGACCCTCCTGGAAGGGGACCGTGTCCTTGTCAATAAAATGAAATATGGCCCGCAGATCCCTGGAACGCGTTGGCGTTTGCCTGGCTATGGGAAATTGCAGCGAGGTGATATCATTGTTTTTAAGTATCCTGAAGACCCT
>CAZAOD010000076.1:0-5683 GCA_964486675.1 uncultured Planctomycetales bacterium
TGTATGGCCTGTATCCAGCCTCTAATGTTAAGGCAAAGATTTCCTTGAAACCTGTCATGAGCGTGAAGTCCCGTGTTACTTTTATAAAAGATGTCGTGAAGGGCCAAGGTATCAGCTATGGACATCGTTTCATAGCGCCACAAGCGATGAGGATCGCTACGATCGCGATCGGCTATAATGACGGATATTTACGGACATTCTCTAATAAAACAGACGTTCTGATCCACGGCCAAAGATGCCCTGTCTTAGGGACCGTCACGATGGACCAGACCATGGCAGATATAAGCCACGTTTCGAATGTCAAGATCGGTGACGAGGTCTGTCTTTTAGGGCGGCAAGGAAAAAAAGAGATCTGCGCTGATGAGCTCGCGCGTATTGCAGGCACGATCAGTTATGAGATCACGTGTCTTCTGGGGGGCAGGGCGGTGAAATCATATAAATAATAATGAGAGTTAAGGAGTTGTGCATAATAATTTAACTTTGGCATTTATTTATTAGAAAAGAGGAAAGCATGTCTTCTGTTATGTTCATTATGTTCTTAATTTCAGGTTTTTGTAGTTTATTGTATCAAATTACTTGGATTCGACTAGCGTTTGCAGCTTTTGGTATCATTACTCCAATTTTAAGTGTTGTGCTTTCCGTTTTTATGCTTGGTCTCGCCTTAGGATCTTGGTATGGCGGAGAGGCAATTGCTAGGATGATCCAAAAAGGCAGAGTTCCTGCGATCTTTTTTTATGCAATTGCGCAATTCTTTATTGGGGTTGGCGGTCTTGTTGTTCCTTTTTTGTTTGAGAATGGACAAGCAGCCTTATTGTCTTTTGGAAGCTCCAATTCTTTTCAATATTTATTATTTTCTGCTTTTATTCTTAGCCTTTCCATTCTTCCGTGGTGTCTTTGTATGGGAGCAACGACACCTTTTATGCTAGCCTTTGCCAAGCAAATTAAGGCTGGGTCAGACCAAAATTTTAGCTATTTATATCTTGCGAATTCATTAGGAGCTATGCTTGGGTCTGTTGCAACCGCGTTGATTTTTATTGAACTTTTTGGATTTCAGAAAACGCTTATTCTTGCAGCCTTCCTTAACTTTCTGCTTGTCATTGCTTCAGTGATTGTGGGTGTTCATTTTTTTCATAAAAAAGACCTTTTATCGGGAGTTGATGCAGAAAGCGTTCAGTATAAAAATTATCAGGCTATGCCCGGTAAGAATTTTTTCCTTGTTTTTTTATGGCTTACCGGATTTGCATCGATGGGTTTGGAGGTTGTCTGGACTAGGATTTTTACTCCAGTTTTGCAGACAGCAGTATATTCGTTTGCTGCAATCCTGGCTGCTTACCTTTTGGCAACCGTTGTTGGATCCTATTTTTATAGATCTCATATTCGTCAGGGCAGAGTAGTCGACAATGCTATTTTGATGATTGGTCTTGCGTTCTCAGTATTTCTAACTGTTCTTTTTGGGGATCCTCGTGTTTGGTGGCATTTTGACCAAAATTGGTATTTGTTAGTTTTTCTTATTTTATTGAGCGTGACGCCTTTTTGCGGGATCTTGGGATATTTGACTCCTAAGATCATTGATGAATGCTCGTGCGGTGATCCTCGTGTTGCCGGAAGAGTCTATACAATTAATATTATAGGATGTATTCTGGGCCCGTTATGCACTGGATATGTATTTTTGCCTCTGGTCGGCTTACACTTGTCCCAACTTCTTTTATTCGCACCTATTGTTTTTTGTGTTCTTTTTTATCTCATAAATAATGGACATGTGAAGCAATGGCCTGTTCGCTTAACGAGCATGGTCGTTGTTCTTATTTTTATTGCTTCTTCTGTGTTTTTATCTAGCTATGAAGAATACGCGCTTAAGCAGGGTGGGCTCGTTAAACGCGATTATGCCGCGACTGTTATCGCGAACGGCGCAGGGTTAAATAGAAGGCTTTTGGTCAATGGTGTAGGCATGACGCGTCTGACAACGATCACAAAGTGTATGGCACATTTTCCTTTATCGATTCGCCAAAAGGTTTCTCAGCGAATTCTTGTTTTATGCTTAGGGATGGGGACAACTTTCCGCTCAGGTGTTTCTTGGGGCATTGAAACAATTGGCGTGGAGCTGATCCCTAGCGTTAAAGACTTTTTTTGGTTTTATTTTGACGATGCAAAGGAAATTTTAACCAATCCAAAAGCTCACATTGTTATTGATGATGCTCGAAGATTTCTAAAGCGAACAAAAAAAGTTTTTGATGTTATTACGATCGATCCTCCTCCTCCAACTCACACTTCCGGGTCGAGCTTTCTTTATTCAAAAGAATTTTATCGTATTCTTAAGACCCGCCTCTCCTCCTCTGGTATCCTAGCCCAATGGCTTCCGGAAGAGGGAATGCTTCTGCAGGCTGTGGCTAAATCGCTGCGAAGCGAATTCCCTTATGTGCGCGTTTTTATCTCTATTGAAGGATGGGGATATCATTTATTAGCTTCTCAGGAACCTTTTGCAATGCCCAATGTTGAACAGTTTTTGTCGCGTCTTCCTTCTCAGGCAGAAGCAGATCTCATGGAGTGGATAAATTTGGATAGACGCACAATGGGGCTGTCTGCTGGTCAATTATATGAACGCTTTGTAAGTCAAGAAATTCCTTTAGACAATATTTTAACAGCAAACATTGACTTTTTAATAACAGATGACCGTCCAATCAATGAGTATTTCTTTTTGAGAAAAGTTTTTAATAGAGAAAAGCCTTTTTAAAGTGGCTATTGGTGGGCAGGAAATATTTTTTGGAGATGTGATGTGCGCTTAAAAACAAACCGATTGGAAACTTTAGTTGATGGGATTTTCGCGATCGTCATGACCGTTTTGGTCTTGAATTTTAGCGAAGTTTTTGTTCAAAGAGCGCCTCAAAGCGAAAAGGACTTTTTTTTGTTTTTTATTCAGCTTGATACTAATTTCTTTGCTTATGGCCTTAGTTTCTTTTTGTTGGGGGTTCTATGGCTAGAACATCATCGGCAATCACATTTTATCCGATCAGTTGACCCGGTGTTCATCTTTTTGAACCTCGCCCTTTTGATGTTCGTTTCTTTTATCCCTCTGTCATCTCTGATGCTTGGCAATCATGGACATTTTTTATTCCCCATTCTTGCCTTTGAGATCAATGTTCTTATTATTAATGTTCTTTTTTATGCCCACTGGGCTTACGCGACGCACAAGCATCGCCTGGTAAATGAAAACCTTCCTGCTGCGGTCATCGTCAGGCAGCGTAAGCTGTTGATCTTCTGCATCATTTTTGCATTATTAGCTATTTGCCTTGCGGATTTTTTTCCTCTGGCAAGCCTTTTAACTTTGACCATCACTCCTTTTTTAATGATCTTTAAGATGTGGGAGAAGATCAGCCGTCCGGAGGATATTTTAGGAGAGTAGCCGTTTATGCGTGTCTGCCCGAAATGTTATATTTTTATCAGTACGGGAATGTGCTGTAGCCATTGCGGGGCGGACTTGGTTGATGTGTCTATGGAAGAAGCGCTGATGCATACGCGTAAGCGTTTTATCAGGCGCTATGTTCAGGGAAAGAATATTGGCCATGTTGACCGCCATATGCAGTATATTTTCGCCAGCTATTTTGGCGATAAATCCCTGACCATGATACACCGGATCAATAAGCATCTTCTTAAATATGGCCGTGAGTATGATCGTTTTTTGATAAGACCGTTTAACCTCTCTGATATCTTCAACCTTCCCTGGCTTATCTACAATTTATTGGATTCTAATCTTTTTCATATGCGATACGATTCATATTGCTCTGAGTGCGATTGTAAGTATATCGCCGGGACACACACGCCAGAAAAATGCCAATATAATCAGATGTTCCTTAATATTCTTAAAGATGCGTTAAGCGGTGAGATCGTTCATACAAAAAAGATCTACGAATTGAAGGCCGTAGAAGATAAAAAGAAAGGTGTGCGTAACGCTTTTACGGATCTGCAGCCGAAGTGGCGATCTTTGCATATTTTGATAGATTTTTTATCGATCACGATCTCTGTTTTTGCCTGGACCGCTATCTTGGTATATATTTTTCTGCCCGTTATGGTCTTTTTGTTGCGCAAGGCGGATCTGTACCAAGGATTGTCTTTATAGGTCAACTTTTGGTATGAAAAATGAATTCTCACAGAACGGCTAAGCTATATCTTGTTCCGACCTTTATCCATGATGAGGATCGGGCGCAAAGTATTCCCGAGGGTGTATCCAAGATCGTCCAGGGATTGCGCGTTTTCATTGTTGAAGAGGAAAGAACCGCCCGACGGTATCTTAAAAGTCTTTTAAAGGACTTCCCTTTGCGTGAGGCGGCCTTTTTTATTTACAACGAGCATCATTTTGCAGGTGATGCCTCGAAGATCCTGGATCAGATTGGAGCTCGGGACTGCGGGCTGCTATCAGAGGCTGGGGTTCCATGTGTTGCCGATCCTGGCAATCAGGTCGTTCTGGAGGCTCATTGCCGCGGGATAGAGGTCATTCCCTTGGTTGGTCCCTCCTCGATCCTGTTGGCCTTAATGTCTTCAGGGCTCAACGGGCAACGTTTTTGTTTTCACGGGTATTTGCCTAAGGATAAGAACGAACGTATACGCATCTTGCAGGGTCTTGAGCGGCGCTCCTGGCAGGACAAAGAAACGCAGATCTTCATGGAGGCCCCTTATCGCAATGAAAGCTTGTTGAACGATATCTTGTGCGCTTGCAGCAAAGATACATGGCTATGCATTGCTTGTGATCTATGTGGGACAAGTCAACTTATCAAAACCGCGACCATTGATCACTGGCGTGAGAATATGCCATCTTTGGATAAGCGACCGACGATATTTTTATTGGAAAAGAAATAGGAGCAGTGTCGTGGCGAAGGATGTCTTAGTTATTTCTGGGAGTCCTAAAAAAGATGGTAATACAGCAACGCTTGTTGATTGGTTCTGCTGTGGGGCCAAAAGCTCTGGGGCGCGATGCGAAGTGATCCAGGCCGCCTTTCTTAAGTATAAAACGTTGGGGTGCCTGTCTTGTCGCGCATGCCAAAAGCTTGCCACCTATGAATGTGTTGTTTGCGATGAGGCACAGCCTGTTTTGAAAAAGATGGTGAGTGCAGATATTATTGTCATGGCAACGCCGTTGTATTTTTTTGGGCCAAGCGCACAGTTAAAGATTATCTTTGACCGGATGTTTTCTTTGTATAAATGGGACAATGTGGCTGGAGCTATGGCCACGCCGCTTAAGGGAAAAACTTTTGTTGTCTTGGCAAGCGCTTTTGAAGATATAGGCCTCGATGCGCTGGCAAAACCTTTTGAGTTGACAGCAAAATACACCAAAATGCATTTTGCCTCGTTATTGATCGCAAATGCTGGAACATCGGGCCATGTTAAAGAATTGACGGATGCGCGGCAGAAAGCCATTGAACTTGGGGGGAGAGTTGTCCAGGAGAGAGCCTGATGACTAAAGAGATCAGGACATGTATTGGAGTTTTCTATTGCTTGACCATTTTGTTGTATGCGGACACATCGTGCGGACAAACTCAGGCTTTCCAAAGATATTTGCATGACGATGGAGACGGAAAGAATTTTGATCAGGCGATCTTATTGCATGATGTTGGAGATTATTCTTCTTGTGACACGTGGGAATGCGCGGAAGATATTTTTGAGAAATCAGTTTTTAAAGGTGAAATGCTGT
>CAZAOD010000077.1:0-5309 GCA_964486675.1 uncultured Planctomycetales bacterium
GCTCTACAGGCACGCATTCAAGAATTAGAGGCTAAATAAAAATAACAAAGGAGTTTACGCGTATGAGAGTTGGTGTTGTTTTAGAGAATGAATCGGGCTTAAAAGGTGATGTTTGTGCTCATTTTGGACAGTGTAAGTTTTTCTTTTTAGTCGATATTGACCCTAAAAGTAAAAAGATCATCAGCACAAGCATTGTTCCTAACGTCGCCTCTCATGGAGGAGGCGGATGTGTAGCTGTTGACGAGATATTAAAGCACAAAGTTACACACGTGATCGCCGGAGGAATGGGCGCGGGTGCGCAGCAGAAATTTGCCCAGGCTGGTGTCCAAGTTTTTGGGTATTCAGGAAATGTTCAAAAGGCCCTTGAGGATTTTATGGATAATGCTTTAGGGGGTTTAAGCGCCTGCAAGGATCACGGCCACAATGGAGGGTGTCATTAACAAAGGAAGAGTAAAATGAAAATATGCGTCACATCTGAAGGAAAAAATCTGGATTCTCAGGTTGACCCGCGTTTTGGGCGATGTCAGTATTTTATTTTCTTGGATACTGATACCGGATCGTTTGAAGCACAAAGCAATGAACAGTCACAGTTTCAGGGAGGCGCGGGGATCCAATCCGCTCAGGCAGTGGTCGCGAGGGGTGTTAAAGCTGTCCTTACGGGAAATGTTGGGCCCAACGCGCATCAAGTGTTGTCAGCTGCGGGGATCAAGATCTTTACCGGCATCTCAGGTGTGGTCAAGAATGCCGTAGAGAATTATAAAAATGGAAAATATCAGCCCGCTCAGGATCCTAGTGTTGGATCAAAATTTGGCATGCCGCCACGATGAGGGATTGATGAGCGAAGATCAGATCTCAGAGTATCATGAGCAATATTTGAAACGCAAGGCCTTGTATCAGAGCTTTGGCTATGATGTCGATAGTGAAAGGAATTTTGTCCTCGAGCAGGCAAAGCCGATCCATGGCAAGATCTTGGAGGCAGGGACGGGCAAGGGCCATTTTGCGCTGGCCTTAGCTAAGGCGGGATATTCTTTTGTGACATTTGATATTTCGCAAGAAGAACAGCGTTTTGCGCGTTTGAGCTTGACGCATTTTGGGCTTGAGCATTTTGCGGATTTTCATATTGAGAACGGTGAGCATACAAGTTTCGCCAGCGGAAGCTTTGACGTGATCTTTTCCGTGAATGTTCTTCATCATTTGCAGAACCCTTATCGGTTCTTTGATGAGATGCTGCGTCTTTTGTCCTCTCGCGGGAAGATCATCCTCGCGGATTTTACTCCAGAAGGATTTTGCGTGATGGAGCGCATTCATCGCTGCGACGGCCAGAGGCACGAGGTCGGTAAGATCGCGATAGAGGACGCGAAGAAGTATTTTTCTGAAAAACATTGCATGATCAATGAGGCAAAAAGCACCCACCAGCATGTTGCGATCATAACGAGAAAGCCTGACCACTTATGATCGTTTCAGTAGCCAGCGGAAAAGGTGGAACAGGAAAGACGACCGTTGCGGTCAATCTTGCTTTGTCGTTGACAGATGTCCAGTTTTTAGATTGCGACGTGGAAGAGCCAAACGCGCATCTGTTCCTGAAGCCGCGTATCATTGAGCAGAAAAAAGCAAGCGTGCTGATCCCCCAGATAAATCTCTCAAAATGTCATTATTGCGGGGTTTGCCAAGAAGTGTGCGCTTATCATGCGATCGCGGTATTGGCTCCCAAAAATGATAGTAAAGGAAAAGTTTTAACTTTCCCGCATTTGTGCCATAGTTGCGGCGCCTGCTTTTTATTGTGTCCGCAAAAAGCTATTGAAGAGATCAAAAAAGAGATAGGGGTTGTTGAGATAGGCGATGCTTGTGGTATTCAGTTCGTTCAAGGATGCCTTAATATTGGTGAGGCCATGTCTCCACCTGTTATTCGCCAGGTCAAAGAATATGTTGACAGAGCAAAGACAACGATCATCGATGCGCCTCCGGGAACATCATGTCCGGTGATCACGGCGGTTAAGGGAAGTGATTTTTGCCTTTTAGTCACAGAGCCAACGCCCTTTGGGCTTCATGATCTGATTTTGGCGGTTGAGGTTTTACGCAAGCTACAGATCCCCTTAGGGGTTGTCGTTAATCGAGCGGATATTGGTGATCATAAGGTCGAGGCATATTGTCAGAAGAACAATATTCCGATCCTGATGAGCATTCCTTTTTCACGAGAAATTGCTGAAAGCTATTCTCAGGGGATCCCGATCGTGACCCAAGACAAAAGCTATCGACAAAAATTTATTGACCTCTATAACAAGATCGTTAGGATTTGCGATGAAACAAATACTTGTCATCAGCGGTAAGGGCGGAACGGGTAAAACCGTTGTGACCGGATCATTGACTGTTTTAGCGAACAATGTCTTGACGGTGGATTGCGATGTTGATGCCGCCGACTTGCATCTTTTGCTGCATCCAGCTATCAAAGAGCGCCATGATTTTCGAAGCGGTCATACAGCCTTGATCGATCCATCACTTTGCAGAAAGTGCGGCAAGTGTTTGGCGGCCTGTCGGTTTCAGGCCATTAAGCGTGATCTTGTCGTTGAGCCGTTTTCCTGCGAAGGATGTGGGTTATGTAGCCGTGTATGCCCGTATGGAGCGATACGCATGCAAGAAAATATTTCCGGAGAATGGTTTATTTCTGATACACAATACGGTCCTTTTGTGCACGCGAAGCTTGGGATCGCGGAAGAAAATTCCGGCAAATTGGTCGCGAAAATACGTCAGGTTGCCAAAGAGTTGGCACAAAAACAGTTCCGTGACTATGTGATCATTGATGGGCCTCCAGGGATCGGGTGCCCTGTGATCGCCTCGCTTACAGGTGTCGATCGCGCTGTCATTGTGACTGAGCCAAGTCTCTCAGGGTTGCATGATGCCAGGCGGGTTCTCGGGGTTGCTCAGCATTTTGGGGTTTTGACCAAATTCGTTATCAATAAATATGATCTGAATAAAGACATGACAGAGAAAATAGAAACTTTTTGTCAGGAAAATAATATCTCTGTTATCGGGAAGATCCCTTTTGACAAAGCGGTTGTTGAATCTTTAGTTGAAGGAAAGACGGTCGTTGAGCGCCATTCATGTGCGGCAGGCGAGATACGAAAGATCTGGGAAAATCTTGAGAGTGAATTTGCCGCTAACGGATGATTTTTTAGAGGGATAAGATGGATCATAAAGAAATTTTACATTCAGGATATCCTCAGGAAGTGGCCGAGTTAATAAATGGTGAAAAATATTTTGGCCGAATGAACGACCCAACGAGCTGTGCGTGCCTGACAGGGCCGTGCGGGGATTCTATGGAGTTTTATTTGGTTATTGAAAAAGAACGGATCACAGAGATCACATACTATACTGATGGATGCCAAGCCACGATGATCTGCGCGGCTATGGCCGCGAAATTAGCAGATGGCAAGAGCCTTCAGGAAGCGCTTGAGATCTCAGCCGCGCAAGTGATCACACGACTAAAAGGATTGCCTTTAGAGCATCTTCATTGCTCGATCCTTGCGGTCAGCACTCTTTATCGAGCGATCGCGGATTATTTGTTAAAGAAATAAAAGGAGTTTTGTATGCATCAGGATCATGAAACAGAAGCAAAACAGCAGGATCATCGTTTAGAAGAAAAAATGTCAAAGGTCAAACACGCGCTTATCGTCATGAGCGGCAAAGGCGGAGTGGGCAAAACAACCGTCGCGGTTAATCTTGCGTACGCGCTTTCTTTGGCTGGAAATACGGTTGGCATCTTGGACGTAGATCTGCATGGGCCCAATATTGCCAAAATGCTTGGCGTGGAAGAAAAAACTTTTGGAGCGCCGCAGGCACAGGCAGGGATCGAGCCTATTGAGATCACAAAGGGTCTTAAGGCGATCAGCATCGCTTTTACTGGTTATACATCCGATCAGCCGATCATTTGGCGCGGGCCGATGAAGACCGCGATCATTAAGCAATTTTTAAGCGATGTGAACTGGGGCGAGCTCGATTATTTGGTAATCGATGCGCCTCCCGGCACAGGTGATGAACCTTTAAGCGTGTGCCAGTTTATCCCGCAGATCACAAAAGCTGTTATTGTGACAACACCCCAAGATGTGGCTGTTCTGGACGCGCGTAAAAGCGTTCGTTTTGCGCAGGAAATGCAGATCCCTGTTGTTGGGATCATTGAGAATATGAGCGGGTTTCTTTGTCCGCATTGTCATGCAGAAGTTGATATTTTTAAGAAAAACGGAGGGAGGAAAGCGGCCGAAGAGTTGAGCGTGCCTTTTTTAGGCAGTATTCCTTTTCATGCTTTATGTGTTGACGCAGGGGATCAAGGGAAGCCTTTTGTTGCTTTTTCAGAAAAAACAGAGATCGCTAAAGCTTTTCAAAGAATTGTTGATAAGATCATGGTGCAAAAATGGGGTCAAGTATGAATATAGGGATCGTTATTGCAAGCAATGATGCGGAAACCTGTTGGAATGCTTTGCGCTACGGGAATTTTGCCTTAGGCCAGAAAGATAGTGTGAAAGTGTTTTTTATGGGAAGAGGGGTTGAGTATCAGAAGATCAGCACGGAGAAGCTTAATACTGTTGAGCAGGCTCAAAATCTGGTCAATGCTGGCGGCAAAATTTATGCCTGCGGAACATGTATTAAGTCCCGGGAGCAGGAGGACTCTGCGCTATGCCCGATCTCAACAATGAAAGACATGTACGACATCGTCAAAGAAAGCGATAAGGTCGTCACATTTTAACAGAACAGAAGTATCTAAAGCGTTATAAGTATTTTGAAAGGTTTCTATGGTCACAACTCAAGATTGCATTCCTTGTTTTTTACGACAGATCGATGAGATCGCTCGGCTTGTTACTGCGGATCCGGATATCCAGCAAGAGATCATCGAGGAGTCTAAACTTCTGTTGGACCGCATTGATGCTCAAGCGCCTCCTCCACAGATGGCCCAGGATATTTATCGCGTGATCGAGCGCAAGCTTGGGCGGCAAGACCCTTATCGCGAGATCAAGAAGCGCAGCAATGAAATGGCGCTTTCATTGTATCCGCGGCTAAAAAGCAAGGTTGATAATTCTTGCGATCGCCTTTTAACAGCCCTTGAGATCGCGATCTCTGGCAACATCATTGATTACGGGGCGAAAAATTCTTTGGACATCCAGCAGGAGATCGACAAGCTTTTCTCGCATGAGTTTACGCTGGCGGATAAGGCTGTTTTTGATTATCAAGATTTCTGCCTGGATCTTTCACGAAGCCAGAGGATCCTTTATTTGGCGGATAACGCGGGTGAGGTGGTTTTTGATAAAATTTTGATCGAA
>CAZAOD010000078.1:0-1117 GCA_964486675.1 uncultured Planctomycetales bacterium
CTCGATTTTGGCAAGCCAGGTCGCGCTCGCTATTGAGAACGCTCAGTTTTATGAAGAATCCAAGCAAACCCAAGAACAATTATTTCAAGCAGAAAAGATGGCAACTATTGGTACAATGGCAGATGGATTATCGCATCAGATCAATAACCGCCTGCATACACTCGGCTTTATTGCCGGAGATGCTTTGGACACTATTAACCTGAGCAAGGATGTTCAGGACCCTTCCAAGTTCCAGGCCATCTTGGCTGAGATATCCAAAGCACTTGCAAAGATCCAGGATAATGTCCGCCAAGGCGGAGAGATCGTTCAAGGATTGTTGCGCTATACGCGCAAGGGCCAGGAAGGTTTCGGGGAAGTGGTCTTTGATAAGCTTGTTGACGAGGTCGTCGAGATGGCGCAGTTCAAGATCAAGAAAGAATATGTCGCTATCGTTAAAGATTATCCTCAAGAGCTGCCGGCGATCCATGGGAATTTTACTCAACTGCAGGAGGTCTTTTTTAATATCATTGACAATGCCTATGACGCGATCATGCAGAAAAAGCATGAGATCGCGGACGAAAACTTTACTGGCAAGATCAAGATCTCAACTCGTCAGACGGAGAAATTTTTAGAGGTCAATGTTCTCGATAACGGCATGGGTGTTAAAGAAGATGATCAGACAAAGCTGTTTACGCCATTCTTTACGACAAAGGTTTCAAGCCGAAAAGGTACAGGCTTAGGGCTTTATGTGATCAAGAAGATCGTCGAAGATAACCACCAAGGAGAAGTGTTCATCTCCTCCGAACATAAAGTAGGGACATTGTTCGTTGTCAGGCTGCCGATGGGAAAGAAGGGATGAAGGGGCAAAGGACTAAAGGGTTAAAGTGATTGAAAAAAGAAAATTGAAAACATATAAAGATCTTATTGCTTGGCAGAAATCTTACAGTTTGTGCTTAGAAATATATCGGGCAACGAAGATATTCCCGCAATCTGAACAATATGGGCTGACCGCACAAATGAAACGAAGCGCTCTTTCCGTTCCGTCAAATATTGCTGAAGGGTATGTGCGGCACGGAACGCGGGACTATATTCGTTTTCTTTATATCGCTTACGCTTCGCTCGCAGAGCTAGAAACGCA
>CAZAOD010000078.1:1127-5235 GCA_964486675.1 uncultured Planctomycetales bacterium
GATATATTAAATCTGATGACTTTAGGCAGATCATTGATCTGCAAAACGAGGTTCAGAGGGTTATGCGCGGACTGATCGAATCGCTGAAGTCAAGATCTTCACAAAATGCCCTATAATCCTATGATCCTTTATTCCTGTAATCCTATTAACATAAGGACAACCTATGCCAAAACTACTTATTGTTGATGATGAAACGGATATCACGGAGTTCGCGAAGCATTTTTTCGAGAAGCGGGGGATCGAGGTAATTACAGCTTCGGGAGGCCAGGAAGCACTGGATCTGATAAGCTTAAGCAATCCTGATCTCACGCTTCTGGATGTGCGCATGGGAGAGGTTACAGGTGTTGATGTCTTGCGTAAGCTTCGCGAATCAGGTAATATGATGAAAGTTGTCATGGTAACTGGCGTAGAGGATCCTGCTATTATTAAGCAAGCACAAGATCTGGGCATAAGCGGTTTTATTCATAAACCCTTAGCTTTGGATGAGTTGGAGCAGGTTGTGATGAAGGAGTTAAAAGGTTAAAGAAGAAAACGGTTACCAAAGGTTACTACGCCTGCCTGCCGATAGGCAGGGGTTACCAATAGTAACTACTGGCAATTTTTAGTAACTTTATACGTTTCATTACTATGCCTCTAAATTACAAAAAAGAACTTGAGAGAGCAAGCCGAGTCATGATCCGTATCCATGACCCGAGCGTTTTAATACGCTTGATCATCCGTTTGATCGTGCGTAAGGTCAGCGTCAAGCACGCGGGAGTCCTGCTGTTCGACGCCAATCGTGACTGCTACGTCCTTACTCTTTCCGGTGGAGAAAGTGGAGCGCGCATCCCTCAGGGTTTCGCGAAGTTCGTCAAAGAGAATCCGCTGATCAAATTCTTTTTGGACAAGGAATATCAAGCGCTTATAAGGCGTCATGGGGCTTTGACCATCGAAGAACTGAACCGCATGATCTGGAGCGAAAATGTCCTGCCTCAGAGCGAGCAGCGCAAGGATCTTTTGCATAAGATCGCTCAGCAGATGGAGATGTTTAACGTCGCGGTCTGTATCCCAGCATATTTTCGTGAACATCTTGTCGCCTTACTGCTTTTAGGCGAGAAAGCGAACGGCCATATTTATCAGCAGGAAGAGTTTGATTTTCTCGCCGCTCTATCTTCAGATGTCGCTATGGCCATCCAGAACGCCCGTCTTATTGAAGACCTGCGCAGGGAAGTTGAGAAAAACAAGGCGTTGTTCATTAACACCGCGCTTTCACTTGCTTCGGCGATCGAGGCCAAAGATCGTTATACGCGAGGGCATACGGAGCGGGTGACAAAATATTCCTTAGCGATCGCCGATGAGCTCGTTCATAGCGGCGCGTTCTCTTTTGCGAAAAATTTCTCCGAAGATCTGTATATTGCTTCCCTTTTGCATGATGTTGGAAAGATCGGTGTTCCGGAAAGCATCTTGAGCAAGGAAACCGGCTTGACAGATCAGGAATTTCAGCAGATACGCCTTCACCCTTTAAGAGGAGCCGATATTTTAAAAGCTATTCCTGAATTTGAAGAGTGTCTTAAAGGTGTCAAATATCATCATGAGCGTTATGATGGTCGAGGTTACCCTGAAGGCCTAAAAGGCGAGGAGATCCCGTTAGTTGCCGCCATTGTCGCTGTCGCGGACAGCTATGACGCGATGACCTCTGACCGAACTTACCGCAAGGCCATGCCCAAGGACGCTGCGCTAGCTGAAATCGAAAAGAATATCGGCATCCAATTCCATCCTGTTGTTGCTAGGGCGTTCTTGGAAGTGTTGAAAAGAAATAAAGAAAGTTGCTAGAAGGAGTTGTTTCGGGTTGCTAAGCAGAAAGTTACTAATGTATTGTGAGGAAATAGTTGCAAATAGTTACTGCAAGTTATGAAAAATGGTCATCAGTCACGTTTAAACCGTGTTTTCCATCTACCTTCGCGATCTAATTTATATAATGCGTCAATATATCTGTCCATCTGAAAGCATGCTCTTCTGATAAGCACTGTTATTTCATCATAATCCGCTTTTGTTATCAGCCCATCTTCGAGGCAATCGTCGATATCACCCCCTAATTCTTCCAGAGAACCTCTGCTGATTTTAATGGAATGCGCGAATTCGCCTACGCTATCTTTCGCGTAGCCTTCGCGTATATTCTGCTTTGCGCTTCTGGCAGCATCGTTCATTTGACTTATGAGGCGAACTTGAGTTTTTTGGAAAGATTTTGTTACTTTGTTAACAAGACGTCTTATTTCGCAAATATTTTTATAAAATTCTAGATTTTCATATGCTCGTCCCATGCGCAACCCTAAGCAACCATTGCAACCTATTGTAACTGTTGGCAACCTTAAACTTTTTCTGCCCCTGGCAATTCGATCGCAAGCGTTGTTCCTTTGCCCGGCACGCTTGTCGCGAATATCTTTCCTCCATGGTCGTGAATAATACGTTGTGTGATAGAAAGGCCGAGTCCAACGCCGTGGTCTTTTTTGGTGTAGAAGGGGTCAAAGATGTGTTTGAGGTCCTTTTTGTCGATCCCCATGCCTGTATCTTCAATAGAGAGGCGAATATTTTTTTCGATATTTTCCAAAGACACTGTTAATGTGCCACCCTCTTCCATAGCATCGATGGCATTGAGAAAAATATTTAGCAGGGCTTGCCGTAAGCGGTTTGTATCCGCATGGGTATAGACATCGTGTAAATGTTGGTAATTTCTTACAATAGCGACTTTTTGCTTTAGAAACCTGCTGTTGAGAAATCCAAGCGTGTTATCGACAAGATCAACAACCTGTATTTTTTTTAGGTTTAAAGGAGTCGGCTTAGCAAATTCGAGCAGTTCATGAACCAGACTGTCGATACGCTCAACTTCATGTCCGACGATGTTAGAAAATTTCTGTAAGAATTCTTTGTCGTTGAGCTTCTGAGGAAGGTATTCGGTAAAAGTCTTGATCGCTGTAAGAGGATTCTTGATCTCGTGCGCGATACCGCTAGCGAGAATGCTTACAGATTTTAGCTTTTCAGTCTGCTCGACCTCTTGCTTGAGTCGCTCGTTTTCTTCGACGATCTCCTCGTGCGTGCCATGGAAAAAGGCTTTATCGAGAAAATTTTGGATTCTGTTGCGCAAGGGAATAAAAAGAATACCTAGGAAGAAAGCCATAACTGCGCTCGCAAGGATGGATCGGTAGCCAACAAACCCTTGTAATGTTTTTTCAATAATAAAGACAACGAGAAGATACGTTATTGAAATTAGAGTAATTGCAATAGAATAGACTAAGCTTTTTCTTATTGCTATTTGTATGTCAAGCATCTGGTTTTTAAGAATCGTATATGTAAACAAGATTGAATGTATAGGAATCAAGAAATTTCCATATGGGTAGAAGTTTGTAGTCATCGCGGGTATAAAATTAGTGCTGCCTCCAAAAAATCCAGCAATTGCTCCAACAACGAAGAAGCCAAGTTGTCTTTTTTCTTCAGGAAATGTCAGTCGATAATAAGACATTATTAAGAAGTGAGAAAACGAGACAACTGCAATCCAGACTAAGAAAGAAAATAAGAATATTCGTCCACCTTGTGGATAGTATAGAGACGAACAAGTTAATTCTTGATTTGAGAAGGTTACTCCAAGAATTGCAAGTATAGCAAAGAATGCTCCCTGGAGGTATGCCATGATAAGTAGTGCTCTCGATGTTTGCTTTGTAAGAATATGTGTCGCATGGTAGAAAAAGACGGCTATAAAAATGACAAAGCAATAAGAAAATTTCCATATGCTTAGATTAAGAACGTTTGGTGCATTATTGTAGCCTGCAGCAAAAGATCCGATACCCCAGAAAATTACCATCAATGTATGCAATGCGCAGAAGATTGAAGCATTTGTTTTTCCTTTTAAGGATGTTAATGCCAAGAGAGGCAGATGGGTTATAACTATCAATAACCCTGATATCGCAAAAGGATTTAGGCGGGAAAGGTCCATTCCATATACCTTTTTAGATGAATTTTTTTACAGCTTTTAATATCTCATCCGATTTAAACGGTTTAACGATATACCCGCAAGCCTTAAGCTTGACGGCTTTTAGCGCGGTAAAAATTTCTCGCGCTAAGCTTGAGCGACTTT
>CAZAOD010000079.1:0-5080 GCA_964486675.1 uncultured Planctomycetales bacterium
AGAATTTGCATATTCAGCCCCTGGCAGGGCTTCAAGGGATCAAAGAAGCAGCGCTTAAGCTTGAAAAAGTCCTTCCCGCATGGTCTTTCTTAGAGGGTGTGGAGCTTAAGGTCGCTGTGGCTCATGGCTTATCGAACGCGGCAGCATTATTGGACCTGATCAAGGCTGGCAAGGCACAGTATCATTTTGTTGAGGTCATGACCTGTCCTGGGGGATGTATCGGTGGCGGTGGACAGCCACGATTCACAACGGATGAGGTGCGCCAGGCACGTATCCAAGCGATCTATAAAGAAGATGAGGGCAAGAGTCTTCGCAAGTCACATGAAAATCCAGATGTTAAAAAGTTATATGAAGAGTTTTTCAAGGACGGGCCCTGTGGGCATAAAAGCCATGAGCTTTTACATACACATTATGTTGACCGAAGTGATAAAATTTGATAGATTAACGCTTAAGAATTTTGTTGACCAGTCATGATAACAGCAGAGGTGCGCGATGGCCTATGACCCAAAGGTGATCTTGAGCGATTTCAATGAACGCATGAACGATATTCGCAAGACCGTTCCTGCCGAGTATGAGGCGTTCATTAAAGAAAAAGAAACAATTTTAAGATCAAATCGTCTTCCTGAAAAAACAAAATGGCTGCTAATGCTTGTCTCTAGCGTTAGCCAGAAATGTCCCGTTTGCCTTGCCCGTGCCGTCACGAACTGCCTAAAGCAGGGCTGGACCAAGGAAGAAATGCTGGAAGCGTGCATGGTCGCTGTCTTGGTGGGCGGCGCAAGCGCTATGACGTATGTTACAATGGTTGACCAGACCATTGATGAGCTGATGAAGAAGTAAAGCATATAAGGTTCTTTAAAATATCTTAAGATTTCTGTATTGCCTAAAGACAAGGGGTATTTTGCCCTGAGGACAAGGGAATCCATATCAGTAGATCTTTGCTGATAAGGTCGTTTTGTATTGATCCCGAGCTGCTGTCTTTAGGCGGTTCGGGATTTTTGTTTGTTGGTCTATGCGGCGGGTTCGTTATATCTCAAGGAGGAGGGCTATGAGCAATCGTTTGGGTTTTATTGGGATCATTATTCATGATAGAGAACAAAGCGCAGAGACTGTCAATCATATTCTGCACCAGCATGCCAAGATGTTCATCGGGCGCATGGGGATCCCTTATAAGGAGAAGAATATCGGCGTGATCACCTTGATCGTGGATGCCACGACCGATGAGATCGGCGCTCTGACAGGGCGCTTGGGCGAGATCAAGGGTGTTTCTGTTAAGTCCGCATTAGTCAAAGCAGCATAAAAGGAAAAGATATTTATGGAAAAAACACCAAAATCATTGCGTTTACAGATCGGTCTTTTTGGCCGAACGAACGTCGGAAAGTCAAGTTTTTTGAATATGGTGGCCGGTCAAGATGTCGCGATCACATCTCCTGTTCCTGGAACCACTACGGATGTTGTCGAAAAGGTTATGGAGCTTCTACCTTTAGGCCCGGTGGTTTTCTTAGATACGGCTGGACTAGATGACGTGTCGACGCTTTCAGATCTACGTATCAAGAAGACAAAAAAGATCTTTGATCGCTCAGATATCATTTTGCTGGTCACAGAGCCAAACATTTGGACTGATTTTGAGGATTATGTTTGCTCTGAGGCGGTAAAGCGCAACATCCCTTATGTCATTGTTGTTAATAAGATCGATGTCGAGGCCCCTCAAAAGACATTTATAGAAAGATTGCGGAAAAAGACAGAAAAAGTCGTTTGCGTGAGCAGTGTTCAGAAAGATAGACGTGATAGCTTTGTCAATGGCCTCAAGGAACAGCTTGTGACGTGTTGCCCGGAAGATTTTATCAAGCCTCCGGCTCTTGTGGGAGATCTCATGCCTAAAGGCGGAACAGCACTGCTTATTATTCCTATTGACTTGGAAGCGCCAAAAGGGCGTATCATTTTGCCGCAGGTACAAGTTATCAGGGATACGCTCGATGCGAGCGGCGTGAGCATTATCGTGAAAGAAACTGAGTATTTGAAAGTTTTGGGTGATCTGAAAAACCCTCCGGATATCGTTGTTTGCGACTCCCAAGTAGTTGACCGCATGGTCAAGGAAACTCCTGAAAGCGTATCTTGCACGACATTTTCGATCCTCTTCGCGCGTATGAAAGGGGATCTGGCTGAAATGGCCAAAGGCGTTACCGTCATTGATAGCTTAAAAAAAGGCGATCGTATTTTGATCGCAGAATCATGCAGTCATCACGCAGTAGAAGATGATATTGGCCGAGTGAAGATTCCTCGATGGTTGAAGAAATATACCGGTCTTGATTTGGCCATTGATGTGTGCGCCGGCCGGGATTATCCCGAAGATCTAAAAGGATACAAGCTGGCAATCCTTTGCGGTTCTTGTATGCTTACGCGTCGAGAAACGTTATCGCGCATGTATCATGCACAACAGGCTGGTGTTTCGGTTACCAATTATGGTGTATGCATTTCTTTCTTGCAGGGTGTTCTGGAAAGGGTTTTAACGCCATTTCCTCAGGCACTTAAGGCGTTTAAAGATGAAAAGGCAAAGAAACAGAGGTAGCAAAATGAGCGCAGCTGTCACAGCAAAGTTCAAGAATCCTATTAAGCAAGACGAGATAGATAAATATCTTGATAACGGCAAAGATTTTATCAACGAAGATCAAATGACGTTTTTTTTACAGAACAAGCGCAGCCCTGATCTTCGTGAGTTAAAAGATATCTTGGCGAAATCCTTATCTGTTCAAACACTCTCACCCCAAGAGACGGTTCTTTTAATGAATGTTCGCGATCCGGATCTGTTGGATGAGATGAAAAAGACAGCGCTTGAGGTTAAGAAGAAAGTTTATGACAACCGCATCGTTACCTTTGCGCCTTTATATTTAGGGAATTTTTGCGTGAACAACTGCGCGTATTGCGGTCTGAAAGCTGACAATCAAGATGTTGCCCGTCGTGTTCTGTCTGCGGAAGAGATCAAGAAAGAAGTGGAGGCTTTGGCAGGCGGCATTGGGCATAAGCGGTTGGTGGTTGTGTACGGAGAGCACCCCAAGAATGATATTAATTATATTTTAGAAACAATAAGGACGATTTATAGTGTTCAAAGTAAGACAAAGCATGGTGTTGGCAATATCCGTCGTGTCAATGTGAACGCGCCACCATTTTCCGTTGAAGATCTTGTTCGTTTAAAAGAAGTCGGGCTGGGAACATATCAGGTTTTTCAAGAAACGTATCATCACGCAACGTACGCACATGTCCATCCGGTCAATACGATCAAAGGGAACTATGCGTGGCGGCTGTATTGCATGCATCGAGCCTTAGAGGCCGGGATCGATGATGTAGGGATTGGTGTTTTATTCGGGCTTTATGACTGGCGGTTTGAAGTCCTAGGACTTCTGTATCACGCTATTGAACTTGAGAAAAAACTTGGTATTGGGCCGCATACGATATCTTTCCCTCGACTTGAGCCAGCGCATAAAGTCGAGCTTGATCAGTTTTCCCGTTATCGTGTAAATGATGAGGATTTTAAAAAAATTGTTATGATCCTCCGCCTAAGTGTTCCGCATGCCGGCCTTATTGTTACCGCGCGCGAAAATGAGCAAATACGCCGAGATGTTTTGGAACTTGGCATTACGCAAACCGATGCCTCAAGCCGTATTGGTGTGGGTGCTTATGACAGCCCAGAAGAAAAACAGAAGAAAGAAGAGCAACAGTTCCTTCTTGGCGATACAAGGAGCCTGGATGAAGTGATCAAGGAGTTCGCGCAGAAAGGGTACATTACTTCTTTTTGTACGGCTGGTTATCGTTGCGGACGTACTGGAAAGTGTATTATGGATCTTTTGCGTGACGGCACAGAAGGGAAGTTTTGCAAGCTGAATGCGATCTTGACATTTCGTGAATGGCTGGATGATTTTGCTTCGGAAGAAACAAAAAGGATCGCCGAGCCGGTCTTGGCGCGGGAGATCGAGGAAGTTAGGCAAAAAATGCCAAAGCTTTTTCCAAAACTCATAGACTACTACACGCGCATCCAAAAAGGCGAACGCGATCTTTATCTGTGATCAATGATGAATAAACAACAAATTGTTGAACAGCTTCGATCAGTAGGAACTTCAGATCTTTTTGCGCGCGCTGACCAAGTCCGAAAACAATGCTGTGGCGAAGCGGTCCATTTGCGCGGCATTATTGAGTTTTCAAACTATTGCGGGCAAAATTGTTTGTATTGCGGATTGCGCCAAGGCAACGAGAAGGTTACGCGTTATCGCATGGCGCTGGAGGAAATTGTTTTGTGCGCGCGCAGGGCGGTTGAACTTGGGATTCCGACGATCGTTTTGCAATCCGGAGAAGATCTTTTTTATCATGTGGATGATTTTTGTCGAGTGATCCAAGAGATCAAGAAATTCAACATCGCGATTACATTGTCCATTGGCGAGCGCTCTAAAGAGGATTATCGAAAACTTAAAGAAGCAGGGGCCGACCGCTATCTTTTGCGCTTTGAAACTTCAGATGACAAGTCGTACGCTCGTTTAAGGCCTGGACATCTCTTCAGCGAACGCTTGCAATGCCTTCATTGGCTTAAAGAGTTAGGTTATCAGGTTGGTTCTGGGATCATGGTAGGCTTGCCAGGGCAGACACCTGAAAGTATTGCAGATGATATTTTGCTTTTTAGGTCCCTTGAACTTGATATGATCGGCATCGGACCATTTTTGCCGCATCCTAACACGCCGCTGGCAGGGGATAAAAGTATCGGTATTGAAATGGTCTTAAAAGTTGTTGCCTTAACGCGTATTGTGACGAAGAACGCGCATATTCCGGCCACAACCGCTGTCGGCACCTTGGATACGCAGGGACGACAAAAAGCCCTTGCCTGCGGCGCTAATATCATCATGCCGAACATCACACCGATGCAATATCGTAAATTCTACGAGATCTATCCAGATAAAATATGCTTATCCGAAGACGCTTCCGCTTGCCGCAAATGCGTGGAAAAAATGATCCTTACCGTCGGCCGTACCCTTGGCACAGGCTTCGGACACACGCTTAAGAAATAAATTGAGCAGATCTATAAACAGGTATTGACATC
>CAZAOD010000080.1:0-1086 GCA_964486675.1 uncultured Planctomycetales bacterium
ATCACGATCGTTGGTGATAAAAAGATGGTTGTCTGGGATGACCTGGACAATCTAGGCCCTATCAAACTTTATGATAAGCATGTTGAAAAGACCCAGGTTTTTTATCAGACCTACGGTGATTTCCAACTTTTGTCTAAAGAAGGAAGTGTTACGATCCCCAAGGTTTCCTCGCGTGAACCTTTAAGGACCCAGAACCAATACTTTATTGACTGCATTAACAAAAAGATGTCCGCTGACTTGATCAACGCCCAGAAGGCCTGCGATATCGTCCGTGCGCTGGAGGCGATCCAAAGATCGATGGACAGCGGTGGGCATCCCATGAAGGTCGAATGATATGAAATATTTTAAGCATCCCAAAGCCCTTGTTGGCAAAAAAGCTGTGATCAAGGAGAAGACGCGCATTTGGGCGTTTACCAATGTTCAAGATGGTGTTCGTATCGGCGCTCATTGTAATATCGCGGACCATTGCTTTATTGAAAAAGGGGTTGTCATCGGCAACCATGTTACGGTCAAGAATGGCGTGGCATTGTTCGATGGAGTCAAGATCGAGGATGATGTCTTTTGCGGAACAAATGTTGTTTTTATTAACGATCGTCGTCCGCGCAGTCATCGCAAGGACTCTTGGACTTTAGAGCCGACGACCGTTAAGAAAGGCGCCACGATCGGCAGCAACGCAACCATTCTTTGCGGGCTGACGATCGGCATGTACGCTTTCATTGGCGCGGGAAGCGTTGTCACAAAAGATATTCCCGCGTACGCGCTGGTCGCTGGTAATCCGGCGAAGATCATCGGCTACGCGTGTCGCTGCGGACGAAAGCTTGATAAAAAATTCTCGTGTTCTTGCGGGCTAAGGTATCAGAGAACAAAGGCAGGGATCACTGCTCATGCATAAGGTTCTTGTCACCCCGATCGCTTTTAACGAACACGTGAAGATCAAGAATACGATCGAGCGTTTTTTATCGAGCACAACCTACGGCAAGGTTGATTATTTGGTTTTAGATGACGGATCAACGGACGAGACGGCAGCGGCACTGAAATGACAAAAAACAATAAATGTTTAAATAATCGATAAATGTAAATTTCATT
>CAZAOD010000080.1:1096-4859 GCA_964486675.1 uncultured Planctomycetales bacterium
TCATATTTCACAGCGCGGCGTGGGAGCCGCGATCCGAACGGCTATTCGTTACGCGATAGAGAATAAATATACTATTTTGGTTGTGATGGCCGGCAACGATAAAGATGAGCCTAACGAGATCCTTTCGCTTGTTGATCCCATTGCGCAGGAAAAAGCGGATCTTGTGCAGGGTTCTCGTTACAAAGAAGGCAATGGCGCTCAAGGGGATATGCCGCTGTACCGCCGCTTGGCGACACGTTTGCACCCTTTTCTTTTTTCTTTGTTCGTTCGTCGACGCGTAACCGACAGCACAAATGGTTTTCGCGCGATCAGGCTGTCGATCTTTGATGACAAGCGTATTGATATTGATCAATCATGGCTTGACCATTATGAGTTAGAGCCGTATATTTTATTTAAGGCTATTCGCTTAGGGTATCGGTTCCAGGAATCGTTTGTGACCAAGAGATATCCGGCAAAAAAGCTGGGTTATACAAAAATGAAACCGATCATAGGATGGTGGAGCATCCTGAAGCCGATCTTTTACTTAGGGCTTGGAATAAAAAGGTAGGTGAATAATGAAAAAATGTCCTCGTTGCCGTGTTGTGTATAAGGAAGACGCGCAGATGAAGTGTTTGTATTGTGAAGGATCCCTGCTGACAGCTAAAGAAGCTGACTTTGCCGGTGAAAGTCAGCATAAAGGCTCCGCTCTGGATATGTCCAGGGCCAAAGAGCTAAAGTTCCAAGATAAAATAACCCATGACCGCAAAGAATATTTGATAGGTACGTTCTTTCGAGGGTCAACTTTTTTGTCCTCTTATCGTTTCAATTTGCATGAGCTTAAGAAAGGGCGCGCCGCGAAAAGATTCTTTATCCGTCCGCCTGACCTGGGGACATTGATCAAGATCCCGTGGCTTTTTGTGAATGTTATTTATTCAACAATATATTTCTTCACGCCCAAATCCTATTGCGCCAAATGCGGATACCAATACGTCCCCGTGCATGGGGAGGCGCAGCATGACCCGGTGGAGTGTTCCTATAATCAGGAATATGATATGATCGAACAGGAGATCTTTTCCGGAAAAGTTTTTGTTGACCTTGACCCTGTCCGTCAGATATCGGATGCCAAGGTCAAAAAGGGCCAGCGCAGCGCCTTGCGAGACCTTTTAAATAGGAACATGACATGGGAAAAAACACTTGATGTTGTTTCGATCATCGTTTCGATCATTATCTATGTATATTTGCTGGTCTTGATCGCGATGCCTATCTTGGATAAGATCTACCATTTTGACCTTATTGGATGAGACTCTACGGTAAGAACCCAGTTATTGAGCGTCTTAAGGCGAATCCTAAATCGATCCGCAAGATCCTTGTTGAGCAGGGACATCCGGACGCTGGATACGTGCGCAAAAAAGCTGCTCAATGGAATATCGGCTTCTGTCAGATCCCAGCGACAAAGATGTTAAAACTGACCCGCAATATCCACAGTCAGGGCATCTTGGCTGATGTGGAAGATTTTCAATACATGTCCTACGATGATCTGCTGGAAAAGGCCGCGCGTGAGCACATATCCCTTCTTTTTTTAGACGGCCTCAAGGACCCTCAGAATTTAGGTTCGATCATGCGTAGCCTCGCGTGTTTAGGCCATTTTGGGATCGTGTTACCGCGTAAGGATTCCGTGGATATTACCGATACGGTTTGTCGTGTCGCTTCAGGCGCGGACAACCATGTGCCCGTGGCCAGGACATCAAATCTTGTCGCCGCGATCAGTATGGCCAAAAAGAAAGGCTTTTGGATCATGGGAGCCGTCGTAGGCGATGGCGAGAGCGTCTTTAATACATCACTCCAGTTCCCTTTAGGACTGGTCATAGGTTCCGAACAAAAAGGCATTCGCGAGATCGTACTTAATCAACTGGATCTGAAAATAACGATCCCGATGCGACAACCCCGGCTGTCGCTTAACGCGGCGCAAGCCACAACCATTCTTTGCTATGAGATCACCCGACAAAAAGAAAAAAAATAAGAGTGTTCTTAAGGACCCGCGCGCATCGCTGGATTTCTTTGCTGAGGCAGGGCTCTTAAAGAAAGTCAAGCGCAGCGGTTGGTGGGTCGCTGGCATCAAAGATCCTGAAAGCGTCGCCGAACATTCATTTCGCTGCGCGATCATGGCACATTACATCGCTCTTCTAGAGAATGCGGATCCCTATCGGGTCGTCATGATGGCGCTTTTTAATGATATTCATGAAGCCCGTATCAATGATCTGCACAAGATGGGCCATTATTATATTGATTTCAAAGCGGCAGAAAAAAAAGTTTTTGCGGATCAGGTAAACACTCTTGATGAGAAAGTGAAGATCGAGTTAACGAGCCTGCGCAAAGAATACGACGCGCAAAAGACCAAAGAAAGCCTGATCGCGCGCGATGCGGATATCTTAGAGTGTTTGGTGCAAGCCAGAGAGTATTATCAATCAGGGCATTTGAAGGCCAAGATCTTCTTGACGCGGGCCCCAGAGTTTTTAAAGACAAAGACCGCGCGCCGGATGTGGCGTGGACTTTGCCGCTGGAACAGCTCTTGTTGGTGGCAGAACGTTGTGAAGTTTGAACGATAAGGATATGGCGCATTTTTATTGGGTGCAAAGGATTTTGCTTATTGTCGGATGTTTTTTCTTATCCGCCTGCACGACCATCTATAACCCCGCGACCGGTAAGAATGAAAGCATTCTGCTTTCGACCGCGACGGAAGTGTCCATGGGCCAAGACCTGCATAAAAGCATCAGCAAGGAATATCGTTTCAGCGCTGATCCTGTGAAGGTCAACCGCCTGCAGCAGATCGGGCGCCGTCTTTCTGTTATCAGTGACCGTCAGGACTATCTGTATTCGTTTTATTTGATCGAAAAAGATGAACTGAACGCTTTTACCACGCCCGGTGGTTTTGTGTATATGTATACAGGGCTTTTTGATAAATTAAAGACAGATGATGCGATCGCTGGCGTCGTGGCGCATGAGCTAGGGCACTGTGCAGCGCGTCATATTGCCAAGAAGTTCCAAGCCGCGCTGGGATATAATATCATCGGAACGATCGTTTTAAGTCAGATCAACGCGCAGGCCCGCGCTATCGCGTCCCAATCCGCGGATGTGGCGATGAACCTTGTCTTTTCAGCGTTCAGTCGTAAGGATGAATATCAGGCGGATAGCCTTGGGATCAAGTATCTATACTTGGCAGGATATGACCTAAATGGTATGATAGAAGCATTCGAATTATTGCAAAAGGAATCAAAAGGTGATTTTGTTCCGCTGTGGCTTCGCACGCACCCTTTTATTGAGGACAGGATCAAACGCGTCAAAGAGGAGATCCCTTTGGCGTCGGCAAAATATGGCCATATAGGCAATTACTCGCAATAATCTTAACTATTTTCGTATATGCAACGTATCGGTATCGCTGCTAGTCACATCGCTAAAGGAAGCCTTTTTTCGTACAACTTCTTTGTCGTCTTGATCTCTTTTCTGTTTTCATTGCTTATCTTGATCGTATCTGGATCGGTCATCACGCTTGGACTTATCGCCATCGCTTACCTGACCCAGATCCGGTCGATCATGGACCTTTCCCAAGGGGCGCTGTCTCCGATCCCTGTTTGCCTGATGTTCTTGAGCATGGTCACAGGTGTTTTTTGTTTTTACGCCATCGCGGTCAACATTAAAATAAAGCGCGGCTAACCTTTATGCATGAATCCCATCTGCAATGTGAAGAATTGATCCGCAACCTGGAAGCCGGCATTTTTCGATGGTC
>CAZAOD010000081.1:0-4727 GCA_964486675.1 uncultured Planctomycetales bacterium
TGAAGATCATAAACATCACAGACTGGCATTATGCTTTACCCTTTGCTTTTTGCTTATTTTGCTTAAGCGGATTGCGTGAAACAGCTGCCGCCGCTTTCTTTTCGTCTAATGATTTAAAGGCTTTCTTCTTTGATCTATTGATCATCAAATAAGCACGCTTATGTCCTGGAACAGCTCCCTTGACAATCAGCAAGTTCTTTTCAACGTCAACATCCATGACGCGTAGCCCTTGCACTGTAACGCGATCCATCCCCATGTGCCCAGGCATTGTACGCCCTTTCCAGACACGAGATGGTTCCGTGGAAGAAGAAACTGACCCAATGCGACGGTGATGCATAGAGCCGTGTCCGCCAGGACCGCCTCCCCATCCCCAGCGCTTCATGCCGCCCTGGAATCCTTTTCCAATAGACGTCCCGGTAACATCCACAAAATCGCCTGGTCGGAATAGATCAGCCTTAATGAACTGTCCGACTTGACAATCTTTCACATCTTCAGCCTCAAACTCACGAACAAGCTTTAAGGGTTTGATCCCGTTCTTTTTAAAAAATCCTAATTCAGATCTTTTCATCCTTGATTCGACACCGTCTCCAAAGCCCAGCTTTACCTTCTTTTTTGGCGTCTCTTGCAATCCAAGAACACAACATGGCCCTGCTTCGATAACTGTGACAGGAATAATATTCCCATCTTTATCAAAGATCTGTGTCATGCCTAATTTTTTTCCCAATAATCCACGAACCATGTTGCTGTCTTCTCCTTGCCCTTATTGCTTGATCTCCACATCAACGCCAGCAGGTAAATTAAGCTTGCGCAATGCTTCAACGGTTTTCGCTGTCGGGTCTAACAGATCGATCAGACGCTTATGCGTAGCGATTCCAAATTGCTCACGTGATTTCTTATCGATAAACGTAGAGCGTAATACCGTGTACAATTCCTTCTTGGTCGGCAAAGGAATAGGTCCAACGACCCGTGCTCCCGTACGCTTTGCTGTCTCGACGATCTCTTGCGTTGATTGATCAATGAGCCGATGATCGTATGCTTTGAGTTTGATTCTGATTTTTTGCATATATTCTCTTATTTTAGGATCTCAGAAATAACACCAGCACCAACGGTCCTACCACCTTCGCGGATAGCAAAGCGAAGTTCTTTTTCCATGGCGACAGGCGTGATCAATTCGATCTCCAATTCTACGTTGTCACCTGGCATCGCCATTTCAACACCTTTTGGCAAATTGGCTGTTCCGGTAACATCGGTTGTTCTAAAATAGAACTGAGGGCGATATCCATTGAAAAATGGGGTATGTCGTCCACCTTCTTCCTTGCTTAAGACGTAAACGCTTGCCTTAAACTTTGTATGTGGTGTGATCGATCCTGGCTTAGCGAGAACCATGCCTCTTTCGATCGTGTTCTTATCAACACCGCGCAAAAGAAGGCCAAGGTTATCACCTGCCTGCCCTTGGTCAAGCTCTTTACGGAACATTTCAACGCCAGTCACAACCGTCTTTTGAACATCAGGACGAAGACCAACAATGTCTAATTCTTCACCAACCTTGACGATACCACGCTCAACACGGCCTGTTGCAACAGTTCCACGGCCAGATATCGAGAAGACATCTTCTACGGCCATTGAGAATGGTTTGTCTAGATCACGTTGTGGTTCTGGAATGAATTCATCAACCGCCTTCATTAGATCCATGATCGGCTGTGTTTTAGCCGCATCATCAGAATTGGTCAACGCATCCAAAGCGCTTCCTTTAATGATCGGTGTCTTGTCTCCATCGAACTTATATTTTGTTAAAAGATCTCGAAGCTACATTTCCACAAGATCTAAAAGTTCTTTATCTTCAACTTGGTCACACTTATTCATGAAAACAACAATACGAGGAACATTCACTTGGCGAGCCAAAAGAATGTGCTCGCGAGTCTGAGGCATAGCACCATCTGCTGCGGAGACGACAAGAATAGCACCATCCATCTGCGCGGCACCAGTGATCATATTTTTAATATAGTCCGCGTGACCAGGGCAATCGATGTGCGCATAGTGACGCTTTTCTGTTTCATACTCAAGATGAGAAATGTTGATAGTAACGCCGCGCTCTTTTTCTTCAGGAGCATTATCGATCGAATCAAAACTTCTTGCTTCAGCAAAACCTTTTTTCGCCAAAACAGTTGTGATAGCGGCGCTTAAGGTCGTCTTTCCATGATCAACGTGACCGATCGTTCCGATGTTTAAGTGAGGTTTACTCCTGATAAATTTTCCTTTTGCCATGTTCGTTTCCTCCGGTTAAAATTTTCTTTCAATTATGCTTTTTTAGTCTTTCCCTGTATTTTCTCGGCTACAAAAGCAGGAACTTCCGCATAAAATGCGGGCTCCATTGAAAATGTAGCACGTCCTTGTGATAAAGAGCGGATCGCGCCGGCGTAATTGAACATTTCGGCGAGAGGGACTTCACATCGTGTTGTCTTTAGCATGCCACGATTCCCCATTTCGGCAATCTTTGCTCTTCGTGTGTTCAGATCACCTACGATAGTGCCCATGAACTGCTCAGGGGCAACAACTTCCACATCCATGATAGGCTCTAAGAAAATGGAATGACCTTTACGTAAAGCATCATATAAAGCATTCTTTGCGGCTAATTGGAATGCCAATTCACTAGAATCAACATCATGATAAGAACCGTCAACAAGCGTGACGATAATATCATCAACAGGATAACCACCTAAAATACCGGTCAAGGCTGCCGTGCGGATGCCTTCTTCAACAGGCTTAATAAACTCACGCGGGATCGCGCCACCTTTGATCTTATCAACAAAGACAACGCCCTTTCCTTTTTCTTCTTGAGGCTCAACGTCGATGATGACGTGACCGTATTGACCACGGCCACCAGACTGAGAAATGTGCTTACCGGTAACACCCGTAACCTTTTGCTTGATCGTTTCTTTATAAGCAACTTGGGGACGGCCAACTTTTGTCTCAAGCCCGAATTCACGTTTCATGCGCTCGATGATGATCTCCAAATGCAACTCACCCATACCAGAAACGATCGTCTCGCCGGTCTCTTTGTCGTAGCGGCAACGAAAAGATGGATCCTCATCCAGAAATTTCTTAAGAGTTAAACCCATCTTGTCTTGATCTGCTTTCGTCAGTGGTTCCAGAGACATCGAAACAACGGGTTCTGGGACTCTCATGCTCTCTAGGATTATCGGCGCGTTTTCATCACACAAGGTATCGCCGGATTTCGTCTCCTTCAAGCCAACCAGCGCGACGATCTCTCCCGCGCCAACTTGTGAAACGATCTCCTGCTTATTCGCATGCATCAAAACGATCTTAGAAATTTTCTCACGGACCTGCTGAGAAGAGTTATAGATTTGGGTCCCGGAAACGATCTTCCCGGAGTAAATACGAGTAAAAAATAATTTACCAACATACTGATCCATAGCGATCTTGAATGTTAAAGCAACAAGTTTTTCGCTGTCAGAAGCCTGACGCTCGATAACTTCTCCTGTTTTCGGAGTCGTTCCTTTAACAGGAGGCACATCGATAGGCGATGGCAAATAATCTGCAACTGCATCTAAAACCATTTGAACACCACGGCTGCGAAGAGAGGCACCGCACAGGACCGGGACAAACACACCTTTGAGAACCGCGCGTCGGATCGCCTGGCGGATCTCATCCACCGTTGGTTCTTTCTCCTCTAGGAATTTTTCCATTAAGACATCATCTACTTCAGCAATCTTTTCGATCAATATTTTGCGATATTTCGCAAGTCTTTCCTTAAGATCGGCTGGAACTTCTTGAAGTTTAAATTTCATCCCCTGATCATCTTCATAAACGATCAATTGCTGGTTAACGATATCCACAATATCGCTAAAATTATCTTCTGATCCAACGGGAAAGTATATCGCAGCAGCATTAGCTCCTAAACGATCGTACATTTGATCGAGAACGTTATCAAAATTTGCCCCTAAGCGATCCATCTTATTGATAAACGTAATGCGTGGAACGCTGTAGCGATCAGCCTGGCGCCAAACAGTTTCGGTTTGCGGCTGAACTCCGCTGGTAGCGCACAAAACGACAACCGCACCATCAAGCACTTTCAACGACCGCTCAACTTCAACAGTAAAATCGACGTGACCGGGAGTATCGATAATATTCACCTTGCAATCTCGCCAAAAACACGTCGTGTTCGCTGAGGTGATCGTAATGCCGCGTTCTTGCTCTAACTCCATCCAGTCAGTCGTCGCGTTACCCTCGTCAACAGTTCCCATCTTATGAATAACGCCCGCATAAAAAAGGATACGCTCGGTGGTGGTCGTCTTGCCAGCATCAATATGTGCAATAATACCAATATTTCTTACTTTATTTAAGGGGATGTCTGCCATTTTCTATATTTCTACCATCTTAGATGAGCAAAAGCCTGGTTGGCCTCTGCCATTTTGTGGGTTTCGTCTCGTTTTTTTACTGCGGGCCCTTCATTCTTAAAAGCTGCAAATAATTCGTCCGCGAGCTTTATTTCCATGGGTTTTCCTTTTTTGGAGCGCGCGAAATCGCGGATCCATCGAAGGGAGATCGTATTTCCCTTAAGAGGCGGAACCTCCATGGGGATCTGATAGGTCGAACCACCGACACGGCGCGATTTTACCATTTGTCGTGGACGAACATTATCGATTGCTTTCGCAAAAGTTTTAACAACATCTTCTTCGCCTGTTTTCTTTTTAAGGATATCTAAC
>CAZAOD010000082.1:0-289 GCA_964486675.1 uncultured Planctomycetales bacterium
CTCCAAGCAGCATGAATCCCGTGTAGTCCGAGACGCGGGCGGCCTGTTGCATGTTGTGCGTGACAATGATGATCGTGAAATTCTTTTTTAACTCGCGCATAAGGTCTTCAATGCCAGTCGTTGACTGTGGATCCAGGGCGGAACAGGGTTCATCCATCAAAAGGATATCCGGTTTAACGGCGATCAGGCGCGCGATGCACAAGCGTTGACGTTGCTCTAGCGTCAAGCTAAACGCAGAACGGTTTAGACGATCTTTTAGCTCATCCCAAAGAAAGACCGCTTTTAAACT
>CAZAOD010000082.1:299-4552 GCA_964486675.1 uncultured Planctomycetales bacterium
TTCTCAA
This sequence comes from uncultured Planctomycetales bacterium, assembly GCA_964486675.1. Classification (GTDB taxonomy): domain Bacteria; phylum Omnitrophota; class Gorgyraeia; order Zapsychrales; family Aceulaceae; genus CALGLP01. Next base: position 307 of record CAZAOD010000082.1, read on the forward strand.
CGAATGGATCAAGGTCGCGTTTGATGCCGTGGACCTTAAGTCCAAAGACAAGGTTGTCGTAGATGGATAGCGGAAAAGGATTCGGGCGTTGAAAGACCATGCCCACTTTCTTGCGAAGGGTCACGAGGTTGGTCCTCTGGTCCAGGATATTCTCACCGTCTATGACGAACTGGCCTTTAATTTTAATGCCTTCCACGAGGTCGTTCATACGATTAAAAACACGCAGCAGCGTGGATTTACCACAGCCGGATGGGCCGATAATGGCGATGATGCGTTTTTCTTCCAGCGCTAAATTGATATTTTTTAACGCTTGAAAATCGCCATACCATAGGTCAAGGTTTTTTATCTCGATCTTTGCCATCAACCAAATCTCCCTCGAATATAATCATCCGTGCGGCGGTCAGAAGGCGCTGTAAATATCTTTTCGGTCTGATCGAGCTCGATCAGTTCTCCTGTCAAAAAGAAAGCTGTACGATCCCCAACGCGGGCCGCCTGCTTAACATTATTAGTGACAAGAACGATCGTGTAGTCTTTCTTTAGCTGTAACATAGCTTCTTCAACTTTGGCTGTTGAGATCGGATCCAAACCAGAGCATGGCTCATCAAACAGGATCACGTCAGGCTGAACAGCTAACGTCCGAGCGATGCAAAGCCGTTGCTGCTGCCCTCCTGAGAGCTTAAAAGCTGATTCATGCAGGCGATCCTTCATTTCTTGCCAAAGATACGCTTGCTTGAGGGCTGTTTCCACAGCCTCCTTGAGGCTGTGTTTATTACGGACACCGCTCATACGAACCCCATACGCGACATTGTCGAAGACGGATAAAGGCAAAGGCGAAGGCATCGCGAACACCATCCCGATCTTCTTGCGGATCAGCTCGATATCTATTTTTGTGATATCGCGGCCATCCAAAAGAACGCTGCCGGACATACGAAAGCTAAGCGTAAGATCATTAAGGCGATTGAGCATGCGCAAGAATGATGTTTTTCCGCTGTTCGATGGGCCGATCGCGCAAAGGATCTCGTTTCTTTTCACCTGCATGGTGATATTCTTGAGCGCTTGGGCTGCCCCGAACCAAATATTTAATCGTTGGATATCGATCTTTACCATTTTTTCTTCTTCCGAAATCGCGCGCGAATGATGATCGCGATCAAATTAACAAAAAGCACCAATATCAATAGAACCAACGCTGTTCCATAGGTGATCTTAGGATCGACGTTAGGGACCTGTGTTGAGATCACGTACAAGTGATACGGCAAGGCCATTACCTGATCAAAGACCGATGAAGGAAGGCGTGGCAGGTAGAAAGCGGCTACCGTAAAAAGGATAGGCGCGGTTTCCCCCGCGGCCCGGCCGATCCCCAGGATCGTTCCGGTAATAATTCCAGGGATGGCGTTGGGTAAAACAATGTGACGGATAGTCTGCCATTTGCTCGCGCCAAGAGATAGGCTGACCTCTCGAAAAACATGAGGAACGCTCTCCAAGGCCTCACGTGACGCGGTGATGATGATCGGCAATATCATAATGCCAAGCGTCAGCGATCCAGAAAGGATCGACGCGCCGAATTTGCAAAAAGACACAAAGAGAACGAGGCCAAAAAGCCCATAAACGACCGATGGAACACCCGCGAGATTAACGATCGCGAGCTTGATGATACGTGTCAAAAGGTTGTCTTTCGCGTATTCACTTAAATAGATCGCTGCCAACAAACCGACGGGTAAAGCGAAAACGATAGCCCCTGAGACCAAATAGACGGTCCCCACGATCGCGGGAAAGATGCCGCCGGCACGCATTCCCTGGCGTGGGATATCGGTAATGAACTGCCATGTCATGGCCGGCCATCCTTTTTGGATGATAATAAAAACAATCAGCCCCACCGGAATGACGACCAAGAGATTGGCGAGAAATAAAAGCGTAAATGCTATTTTCTGTTTCTGAAGTGATGTCATACTCTTTGATCTTTATGTAAGAAAAAGTCGGATGTCACATTGATCGCGAAACTGATCACGAACAAAACAATACCGATCGCGAATAAAGCGAAATAATGCTCACTGCCAACCACGGTCTCGCCCATTTCAGCAGCGATAGTCGCCGTTAAGGTTCTCACGGGTTGTAAAATGCTTTTTGGAATGGCTGCTGCGTTGCCTGTGATCATCATGACCGCCATGGTTTCTCCGATCACCCGTCCGATGCCTAACATGACCGCCGCGACGATCCCGGAACTAGCCGCCGGCAGGATCACGCGGTAGATGGTTTGCCAATGCGTGGCACCTAAAGCTAAGGCCCCTTCTTTGTAAGATTTTGGAACAGAATAGAGAGCGTCTTCGGCGATAGATACGATCGTTGGCATCGCCATGAACGCGAGCATGATAGAACCTGAAAAAGCGGTTAACCCTGTGGGGATATCGAACAGGTTCTTAACCCAAGGAACAAGGGTCATCATACCGATAAATCCCAGTACAACGCTAGGGATCGCCGCTAGAAGCTCGATGCCCGCCTTAAGGACCTCTTTGATCTTGGCGGGCGCGATCTCAGCGATATAGACCGCGCAGGCTATCCCGATCGGTACAGAGATGATCGCCGCGCCAATAGTCACAAATAATGAGCCAAGGATCAATGGTAAAATACCCAGCTGAGGCGGTTCTGAGATCGGATACCAGCTTTTTCCAGCAAGAAATTCAAAGGGGCCGACGATCGTCAGCAAGGAAAGTCCTTCCTTCAGTAAGAAAAGGAAGATCAGGATAACAAAAAAGATGGACGCAAGGCCGCAGAAGAATATCAGCTTTTCAATAATAAATTCTTTGATCTTTCGCATAGTATTATTTTTGCAGCGGGACAAAATCATTGACCAAAACGATCCTTTGTCCTTGTGGTGAATGGGCAAAATCAATGAACGTCTTGATCGCGCCTTGAGGCTCACCCTTTGTGTACAAATATAGCGGTCTAGATATTGGATAAGTCTGGTTTACGACATTTTCGATCGTTGGATCCGCATAAGGCGAATGCTCATCAAGCGCAATGGCGATCGCCTTATGTTTTGGCGAAATATAGCCCATTCCGTAATATCCTATTGCGCCTGTGTTTGTCGCGACTTCATCGGCGATGGCTTGTGACGATGAGAGCAAAAGTGCTGTTGGAGCAAATTCTTCTTTTGAGTCTTTTTTATTCTGCCGAAGAACATGTTCTTTAAAATAAATATGTGTCCCTGAATTTACTTCCCTAGAAAGGACTACGATACTTTGGTCCATCCCGCCAACATCTTTCCAGTTAGTGATATGACCGGAAAAGATCTGAGCTAGTTGATCAATAGTAAGTTTTTTAACTGGATTTTTAGGGTGAACGACAACGGCTAGGCCGTCTAAGGCGGCAATGATCTCAAAAGGATCGATCCCGCGTTTTTGAGCAAGCTTGATCTCTTTTGGTTTGATGTTGCGAGACGTCATCGCGATATCGCATGTGCCATTGATCAAGCTGGCTATGCCTGTTCCGGAACCACCGCTGGTAACCGCAATGAACACATCAGGGTCTTTGGACATGAAATCCTCTGCCCAAGCCTGTATTAGGTTTACCATTGTATCTGAACCTTTGATCTGCAAAGAATTTTTTGAGGGTGGATTAAAAATGCAGGATGTGCAGAATATTAAAAGCGTAAAAACCAGAAACGTGTGTCGTTTTGTGAACATTGACGAAATTCTTTCAATTAGTAACTGAGAATGGAAATGACCCAATTCATTATATCGGGAATTATTAAAAATTCAATATACGATTATTTTTATTTATTAAGCGATACGAAAAAGAAAGGCAGGGAGTTGGTGATCACGATCTCTGCGGATTTTTTCTTTTTTTCCAGGCAAAATGGACAAGCCCTGCAAGGACGCATAGCAAAAACAGCAGGCCTGCGCGTGTCAATAAAATATAGAGCTGATCGCTGACCGCGACATTCTTCATCATAATAAGCGGCAGCCATTCTTGAAAGAGCCAAGCACCTAATATAATGAATAAAAATGCGGGAGTGATGTATTTGATAATGAACCTGTAGATCCTTGGTATGCGAATATCTGCTCCCTGATGGATCTCATCCCAGGCTTTATTCATACCAAAAACCCAGGAAAAGAGGATGACTTCAACGGTCGCAAAAAGGACCAAAAAGAACGTTCCTCCCCAAAAATCAAGCTCATCAACAACCCCATGCTTCAAGAAAAAGGTTGCGGGTTGACATAAAATAAAGGCAACGATCGCGAAGATGCCA
>CAZAOD010000083.1:0-4489 GCA_964486675.1 uncultured Planctomycetales bacterium
AGCGATCACAGAGATCATCTTCTTTTGTTTCATCGATCCATTGCGACCAGAGAAGCGTTGTTTTTAAAACACGCAATTGGAAAAAAAAATCCTCCAGATCAGGAAAATCCTGCGCTGTCACGATAAATTCATCCCCACAGGAGGACATAAATCCTTCCAGCTGCTCGTAATCAGATTTTGTGATGCTCATTAATCTTTCCGCGTCAGGGCAACAGGCGATCAGGTGCAGCAATCCGGTTGCTGAATACCCGCCGGTTCGATGGGCTTTGGCGAGGCCCTGATGGAGCATAATGCCTGTGATCGGGTCAATGTAAAGGCGGCTCACGCATTGGCCAAAGGCTGTCGCGAAATAGCGGAATCCGCTTTTTTCAATGAGCCCGTGTTTTTCTAAGAAATCAAAGATCTTGCTGATAAGCTCGATCAAATTTCCTGTCAGTTTTTGATGCGCTAAGAATGTGTGTGAGATGAATTCGAACATCTCACTGATATCGTGCACGTGTCCTGCGGCAATGGAAGCCAAGATGTGGATGCGCAGCGCCGATTCACTTCCCAGTTTGGAGATGACAGGCTCAGGCGCGGCTTCAATGTAGCGCTCAAAGAGCAGCCGTGACTCGGCAAAGGTTTTCGCGATGATGACTGCTTCGCCAAATTTATCATAGCCGGGCCGTCCGGCACGTCCGGCGCATTGTTTGTATTCGGAAACCGGAATGTAAGCGGCGCCAAGCCCTGATTCGTAGCGTTTGGTGTCGCGCAAGATCGTGCGCTGGGCAGGGAGATTGACACCGGCGGCAAGGGTAGGTGTAGAGCAGATGACACGGACCAAATTTTGACGGAACGCGTCTTCAATGATCTTGCGTTGCTCCGGCCGCAGCCCCGCGTGATGAAAAGCAACGCCGTGTTCTAAGACATTAGAGAGCTTGCGGCAGATCTTTGTCGCTTCACCGCTTCCCTTGACGACTTGTTGTGAAAGCTCTTTGAGCAATTCTTTTTCATTAGGTTTTAGAAGCTCCGACACCGGGCTTGCAAGCAATAACGCGGAGGCTTGCGCCGAGCGGCGGCTGTTGACAAATACCAACACTTGTCCTTTGCCGCGCAAGGTATCCAGCGTCAGCTTGGTCAAGTCATCGGGAAACTCGTCTTCGCGAATAGCTTTCCTGCCAAACCCGTCAAAAACAATTTCCTCGTTAAAATAAATCCCTTCCCGTAGCGGCACTGGCCGCCAGTCGCTTTCAACAAATTCTGCCTTAAGCCACTGCGCCATTTCACTGGCATTCTTGACCGTAGCGCTTAGCGCAAGAAGTTGAACATTTGGATTCAGTTGTTTAATGCGTGCCGTTAATATCTCAAGTGTGGGGCCGCGGGATTCGTCGTTAATAAAATGAATTTCATCCAAAACCACAACCGATAAATTATCGATCAGCCATTTAGCGCGGGAACGCAATAGCGCGTCCACTTTTTCAGCGGTAGCGATCAGTATTTGGTAACGGTTCAAGTTTTTACTGGGGCTGTCCAGGTCACCTGTCGCGATACCGACATGAATGCCTAAGGGTTCGTATTTTTTCTGAAAGTCAGTAAATTTTTCACTCGCTAGCGCTTTTAAGGGTGCTATGTAGAGGCATCTTCCGCCGTTCTGGATAATGGATTTGATCATGCACAACTCAGCGATAAATGTTTTTCCAGCCGCTGTGGGGATCGCCAAGAGAAGGCTTTTGCCATCCAAAGCTCCATGCTTGATAGCTTGCGCCTGCGGTGGATAGAATTTCTTTATGCCATTGGAAGTGACGGCATCGATAACGTTGTCGGGGAATTGGTATTCCAGTAAGGTTTTGCGGACATCGGACATAAGTCCTTACTTGTAACACAAAAGAATAGGGGTGTCAAATGAGCACTTAAGTTACGGATACCACTTCGGACGACATAACTTAAGTGCTCATTTGCCCCAGGAGTCCCTCTTAGGCGGGACGACGCGGGCTTCCTTGTTTTTTAACGATCATATGCTATACTTTCACCATCTGCAATACGCAAATTTTATATAGCCAATCTTTTTAACGCGCCACGGAGAAAAGAGGGTTTTACCTATGTTTTCAATTCTACAATTTGAAAAAGGGTGCCTTTTTATGCCTTTTTTAAGAAAGCGCTCTAAGTTTTTGCGGCGCTTTATCTCTGTTGCCATTATTTTCGCTTTTCTTGGCACAACCATTCTGCCATCTTACGCCCAGGCAGTATTTACCTTGCCTACCCCCGGAACCATGGTCAATCCAAGCCCAAGCTTTGTGCCGGTCTTGCTTAAGGGTATGGTCATTCATCCTGAAAACCCTTTTCACTTTGATTTTATTGTTGATAGCGGGAACACTCAGTTTACGGCTGAACAGATCAAGGAAGAGTCCGCACGGCTTGTTAAGTATTTCTTGGCTGCGATGACTGTTCCTAGATCAGATCTCTGGGTCAACCTCTCACCCTATGAAGAGGACAGAATGATCCCTGATGCTTTAGGAAAGACTGAGCTTGGCCGTGACATGCTGGCCCAGGACTATATCTTAAAGCAGCTAACCGCATCTTTAATTCATCCGGAAAGCGATCTGGGTAAAGCCTTTTGGCAAAGAGTGTATGCAAAAGCCTATGAACAATTTGGCACGACTACAATACCTTTAGACACCTTTAACAAGGTCTGGATCATTCCTGAAGAGGCAACTGTCTTTGAGCATGGCCAGGCTGTCTACATCACCAAAAGCAAGCTTAAGGTTTTGATGGAGGAGGACTATTTAGCAAAACAGGTGAATAGTGAAAAGCATCTAGTATCTAGCAAGCAAAACCAAAAACCAGATACTCTTCACCCTTCACTAGATACCGTTTCTTCTCAAATTGTCCGCGAGATCGTGCTTCCTGAGATTGAGCGTGAGGTTAATTATGGGGAAAATTTTGCCCCTATGCGCCAGATCTATCAGTCCTTGATCCTGTCCCAATGGTATAAGGAAACCATTAAGCAAAGCCTTTTATCACAGGTTTATGTTGACCAAAAGAAGATCAAAGGCGTTGACCTTTCTGACCCAAGCATTAAAGACCAGATCTATGCTCGTTATGTGGAGTCATTTAAAAAAGGTGTTTTTGATCTTATCAAGGTTGAGCCGGATCAATCTATCGGCCGGATGGTTCCACGAAAGTATTTTTCTGGAGGATTGGATGAATTTGGCAAAATTCCGCTGAAAAAAACAAAGGATGTTGGTGAGGTGAATTCTTCGCCGGTTGGGGATGATTATAAGTTGTCGCTGCGGATAGAGCCGGAAGAGGAAGATTCTGCTAAATCAGGTTCGCCAATTAGAAAATTAAAAATTCTTTCGTTGCTGTTGAATAGCAAAGATGAAGAGGTAAGAGATGGAGCGGCGGAAGAGATTTACAGGATGGGTTATGTTAAGAATGATCAAAAAGCTGTGAATGTTTTAATAAATCGATTATGGGATTTTGGAATTCCTTTGTTTGTTCAGCGGGGGATGTGGAAGTCCGGCAAGAGAGTGGTTGATATGGTTAATTTCTATGTGGAAGATTTAGCGATGCCGATTACAAATAAAGAGCTCAAAAAACTTAAAAAACGTTTTAAAAATCTTTTGTATTCAGAATTTCATACTGAATCCTTAGAGTCGTTGGATTTGGCTATAAGAACTCATGCGCTATCGGCGCTGGAGATGATAGCTAAATCTTTTCCTAAGGAAGCTGCCCTTATTTTGGTTGATGCTTTAAAAAATAAAGAATTTTTCGGTTCAGATAAAGAGAAGCGTAAAAAAGATCTTGCAGAGATTCTAGAATTGATAGGATATCTGCCCTCTGATCTTAGATTACGATATTTAGAAGGTGAAAAAGTTAAAAACAGCAATATTCTGTTTGCCACGGACTCTAGCATGGTTTCAGAAGAGAAAATGTATGAAATGGTCTTCAATTCTAATGCTTCAGTGCAGGATTTAATTTTTGTGTTAGAGAAATCTAAAAATTCAGAGAGTCGTACATTTGCCGCATTAAAGATCGGAGAAAGAGGGCAGGAAGCAAGCGAGGCTATCCCAGCATTAATTTTTGCGCTAAAAGAAGATCCAGACGATGATGTTCGGACTAATGCAGCCGGGGCTCTTGGCGACATTGAAATTGAATCTAATGAGGCAGCCTTAGCGCTCATGGGCGCAATCGAGCAAGACTCGAATGATGATGTAAAGATAAACTCCATTATTTCCTTAGAGCAGTTAGGCAAAGCATCTTTGGCAGCTATTCCTTTGCTGGATAAGTTATCAAAAGACCCTAGAATTAACAAAAAAATGCAGTTTCATGCTAAAAGGGCGCTTACCATTATTAGACTAGAGAATTCGTCTAACAATTTTAACGATATTGATAAAAATAAGGAGGACGGCAAAGGGGTTGGCGGCTCGCCGCTTATTGTCAAGTGGCATTTGTATCGCCTGAAGAGCAGGAATCTAGAAAGAAGGCTTAAGGCGATCGAAGCTCTCAG
>CAZAOD010000084.1:0-3730 GCA_964486675.1 uncultured Planctomycetales bacterium
TGTCATAAAGCCTTGCTCTGTTTGGGGACAAAAAGTCTTCCATCACAACCTGCGTAATAGAACTTCCTAATTGTTGCATCCCCTGAACAAACATGCTCTGGATCGCGTTTCCCTCTTCATCTTGCATGCTGTCCCTGGTCAATTGCTCCGCGACATATCCCAACCCCGCGCCTCCAGCAGCAATAATGGCATTCTTTCCTTCAGTCTTCAGAGTATCGACGATCTTATCTGAAAAAGAGATCCCTTTTCCAGATTTGATCCCAAAATCTTCTGCGACATTGATGTTCCCTTCGTCTCCTAAAAGATCTGCCAGGCCGTCAACCCCAGAGGTGATCGCCACTGTAGACAAGTTCGAAATAGCGGAAATAGCGATCCCAGAGATCACTTGCTTGAGAACATCACTTTCAATACCAGAGTCTTCCAAAAGCTTAGTGATCTGATAGCCGACAAATCCTTTGACAGCACCGACCGCAAGTCCTGTGCCAAGATTAATAAAGAAATTAGTGGCAATTGTATTTGCGCTTGCGCTAATAGTGCCTGAAGCAAGCGCGTTTACTGTTGTGTTTAGAGCGCTTGCCGCGGAAGCCGCCTGTTCGATCGTTTGAATAGCATCGGCAGCTGTTTCAACGCCATCAATAACAACGGTTCCTCCCTGCTTAATAACCTCTTGCTGAACCGCATCTACGGCAGCCTTATCTAAGGCACCCGCTCCTGCGGAAACAGCTATGGTGATCGCTGTTGCAACAGCGCTACAAATGATCCCGGTTTTTTGCGCATCCCATCCCCATTTCATAACGCCTATCTGTCCAATAGTGTTAACAAAACCGGCAACTGAACGGGAAAGCATATATGATTTATAAAGGCCAGCGAGCGTTGTTCCTAAGTTTAGAAGTTTTCCAACGCCAAAAGTAGCGACCATGCACACAACATCAATAAGCAAGGAAGTCCAGAAGCTCGAGGCATCAAAAGCCTGCGACTTGATAATATCTTCATAAGGGTTAGCCCACTGCGAACCCCAGATAAAGGCCTGTTTTTCCTGCGAAACGGCCTCTGCGCCCTGAAGGTCGCTCGCGCTGGAAGCTAACACATAGCCGGTAAACTTATTTAAGAAATCTTCTTTAAAATAGACCTTTTGCTCGCCAATATCGCTAACAGTGATCGTTTCCTCCGCCACCTCGGTTACCAATACAAAGTGTTCAGGCTCAAGATTAGCGATAAAGGGAACTTCAACTTCATCAAGGCTTTCTTTGGCTATCTTATAAGACTTAACATTCAAGCCATAGGCTGTCGCGATAGAATTCAAAGCGTATAAAGATGTTTTGAGTCGCGGTTCACCGGCCTTGATGATCTTGCCTAAAATGTCCACAGTTAAGGTCAAAACAGACGCTTCTTCAAGGCCAACGCCAACATGGTTCTTTTGCAGAAGATCGCGCAAAGCGTAAACACCGCAATTCAGGTGGTGAATGCTTGGCTGTTTTAGCCAGCTGTCAAAGCTATTGATATCATCTTGGGTAAACTTGGCGGATGTGGTCAGGATCAAGCCCTGATTATTGGTCGCGCCTGATACGCCTGTGTTGGGAAGCTCGATCTTGACCCGAGACTGCTCTTTGTCGCGAATTTGTGTGAGAAGGTCCTTGATGCTTTCTGAGACAGTAGCGGCTGCCTTGACACCAACAAACGCATCCACCTTCTGGCGGCCCCACAGGACAGCGGGATTATAATTAAAAGCGGCACAAATTTGCTCAGGGGTAAAGATCAGGACAACAGCTAAAGCAACGGCACGGATCCAAGGGCGGATATTGCTGCGGTACGTTAGGCCAGATTCAACTTCTGCGGAGGCGGAAGGCTTGGAAAAACCCACAAAAAGACCATTTAAGTACAAAGAAGAAAGACTCTTTGTCTTTATGGTATTAGATATGTGGTTCATTTTTTGTTTTTCCATAGCTTTCGCTCATGAAAAAGGGCTATGGTTCTTTGCAGAAAGCCATAGCCCACAAATTAATAAATAATACCTTTTACAACTACTGATCCCGTGGCTTTACTGCAAAGGAGAATATAGCACAGAGCGATTAAGTGTCAAGTATTGGACATTCTTTATCCTATTGTCGTACAATAACTTACAGTAATTTAAAAAAATATTTACGCATCTTTTCTAAAAAAGCTGGTATTTAAGCAAAACGGCAAAAACGCGTGTCAAGGCCTCTTGATAAATTTCTCCAGCCATAAGGTCAGACCTCTTAAAAGATCTTGACTATTCTTCGATGATCTCCGACGAGATAATGGGTCCTTGCTGATCTCAAATATTAAAATACACGCAAAACATCATCAGTTATTTAGGGTTACGCAACAATGAAATGATACAGGATACAAGAAACAAAAAGGTGGGAGAAAAGAAAAATTTATGTGATTTTTGCCAAAGAATATCTTTGGACATTATAGAATGGACAAAAATATGCTTAAAAATGTCCAGAATTGGACTTTTATCCGCCGGCGAGCTTCGAAAATGTGTTGCCTTGCATAAATTGCAAGAGCACTGGACCAGCAACAAGAATACCTACGACTGGGAAGATACAGAACAAAAGAGGGAAAAGCATTTTTAAAGGAGCCTTAAGGGCTACCTGTTCTCCGCGCCGATACCTTGAAATGCGCATATCCTCAGAAATGATGTTCAGCGCGTCCGCGACAGATGTTCCCATGCGGTCCGCCTGCACAAGCGCCCGCGTAAAAGTGGAGAGATCAGGAAGCTGGTATTTGTTAGCAAAGTCTGTTAGCGCGTCTCTGCGAGGCTTTCCCAGGTTGACCTCCTGCAAAACCTGCTGAAGCTCTAAGATAAGGATCGAGGGGATCGACTTCTCAATGACCCATTTAAGGGCCAACAAAAAGTCAAGCCCAGCGTTCACGCATAAACTTAAAAGATCGATGGTGTCCGGTAAATGACGAACGATCGAGTTCTTGATCTTTTGGATCTGGCCCTTCAGCCAGAACTCTGGAAGATAGTACCCCAAACCAATCGTCATCATAAGCCATAAACCCCGATTCTCAGGATCAGACATAGGGTATGTGAAAAAAAGCAGTCCCGCGATCAAGATCTCCTTGATCAACAAAAAAACCTCTGGAGAGATCGGAATGCGCGCTAAGGCCAGATCTTTACGCAATCTTTCTCCCAAGGCGCCTACGCATAAAGGCATGTTAAAAAAAGCCAAAGACGTCAAAAAAGAAAACTTATTATCTTTTTTTTCTTCTTTGGGAAATTCATCAGCCAAGATCTTCAGCGTGGGCGGCTCTTCGATCTTAACGATCGAAAGAAGGCCGACCGCAAAAGCGAGAACACAAAAGAATGTTAATCCAAGGATCACGGCGATCATATATTAAAAATCTCCTATCGTACTGAATTTAACAATAAAGAACGCTCCAATGATCTCAAGTCCGGCAGATAAAATAAGCAAGTTGCGTCCTAACTCTGATTCAAGCATGACATCAAAATAGTGGGGATTTGATCCATAAATAAAGACCGCAAAAGCGATCGGCAATAAAGACATAACAAAGCCCTGGATCTTTCCCTGAACCGTTAAGGTCTCAATATTCTGCTGGATCTTGCGGTTTTCACGAATGGTTTGGATAATACGGCTAAAAATAACTGGCAGATTGCCTCCGGTCTCTCTGGCGAGCAAAACAGCGGAAATAAATTGCTGCAAAGCTGGGCTTCCCAAGCGGGCATAAAGCCTATCAA
>CAZAOD010000084.1:3740-4465 GCA_964486675.1 uncultured Planctomycetales bacterium
ATCAAATGAGGTTTCCAAAGAAACCCCCATCTTGTTCTCGCCGATCAAGATCGCGAATTCCTGGCTGATGGGCTCAGGCATTTCATCGGCTACGACTTCCATGGCCTGTAGCAAGCTTAACCCGCCTTTCAAGCCGCTGTTCATCATCAAAAGCGCATCAATAAGCTGCGCGTAAAACTTTCTTTTTCTTTGCGCGGCAAGATAGCGAATATAAACTCCGGGTGATATAAACCCTAAAATAAGGCCGATCAATGATACCGGAAGACGCAGATGATCCGGCGCAAAAATAAAACCCGCACCCGCAAGAATAAAGGGCGCTAATGCATACATTAAGACCGTTTGCTTCTTCTTGACACGAATGAACATTTGGTCCATGGTGTCTGCCATCTTATCCGCTCGTCTTCTGTTAAAACCTCCGAAAAGACGGACAAGGTCCGGCAAAAAGAAGAAAACAAAAGTGCTAATAGAAAAGAATGAAAGAAAGAAAACAAGGAATCGCATGATTATTTTTCTTTACCAGGGGCAAGGAACAAATTTGACCCCAAAACGACTCGATCTATAATTTGTCGAACCGTGCCGGGCAAAATATTCCGCGCATGATTTTGCCTGTGTCCCAGTTTTTAATAACTCGTGGACCGCGTCCCAGCATGTTTGGTTAAAGGATGATTTACAGTTCAAAATAAACGCTGAACTTCCGCTTGGAACATCTCTAACGCCATAAGAAC
>CAZAOD010000085.1:0-771 GCA_964486675.1 uncultured Planctomycetales bacterium
TGGGTATTGATCGGTGATCAGGATGCCCCCACATTGCGACACGATGGATGGCCCCGTGGTCAAGGATGCGCAAACGGCTTTCGAGAAAAATGATGTTACGCCAGTCTTGAAGTGGATAAAAAAAGACGCTGAGCGGGAAGTCCGCTCCGCATTTCAGACAGCTGTAGCGGAAAGGACAAAAAATCCTCAAGATAGAGAAACATCCGACAAGAAATTCTTTGAGATGCTTATCCGTATTCATCGAGCTGGAGAGGGCGCTTCTTTCACAGGTCTAAAACCCGCAGGCGCAGTCGAGCCCATTGTCGCAGAGGCCGATAAGGCGCTTGATGCTGGTTCGGTTGGTGAATTAACGACTAAAATGACCCACCACTTGACAGAAGGCGTTACGGAGCGATTTAATCGTGCGCTTGAGACAAGAAAGCACAAGGATGAGAGCGTGGAGGCTGTCCGGGAGTATGTCGAGGCGTATGTTCAATACATGCATTATGTGGAGGGTATTCATACCGCTGTCGCTGGTAAAGGCGATCATCACGAAGAAGCTGAGGAATAAGCAGGCAGAGCGGCCATTTTGCTGGTTTTTTGCTTGATTGTGATAAAATACCGTCTCATTTTGAGATAGAAATATGAGATTATTTAAGCAAGTTACATTTTGGCTTTTTCTTTTGTTCATCCCATCGGTTTGCCGAGCACAAGAAGCTCAGGTAGCGTTGGCAAAGACCTATGATACCGCTTTAGTTATTTATGATCGTTCTACGGGAAAGACAACTCGAC
>CAZAOD010000085.1:781-2820 GCA_964486675.1 uncultured Planctomycetales bacterium
TGAACGCAAGCCTCCATGTTCAACATTTAAAATATACAATACCCTTATCGGGCTTGAGCTTGGTTATTTGAAGGGGACTGATGACCTTTGGTATAAGTGGGATGGTGTCCATCGTGACATAGAGGGATGGAATAAAGATTTAACTCTGCGTGAGGCGTTTCGTGTTTCAGCTGTCCCGGCTTTTCAAGGTCTAGCTCGGCAAATTGGATCAGAACGAATGAAAGAGTATATTGAAAAGATCGGCTATGGATCTCAGGATATTTCCGCTGGTATTGATACCTTTTGGCTTCCCAGGCCGAATGCCAAGCCGATCATGATTAGCGCAGATGAACAGGTTGCGCTTTTAAATAGGCTCTTGGAAGGCAAACTTCCGTTTTCTGAGAAAAATATTGCTGTGCTTCGTGACATCATGCAGACAGAGAATACCAACAAAGGAACGCTTTACGGCAAAACCGGTTCCGGGCAAGACTCGTTGGGTCAGTGGAATTTGGGGTGGTATGTCGGCTTTCTCGAGAGTGGAGGAAAAACATATGTATTTGCTTGTAATATTACGGGAGGTAAGGATCCATCGGGAAAGATTGCTCGAGCAATTGTAGAAGGGGAGTTTAAATCGATGGGGCTTTTTTAGGGTGTCAAAACAGCCATTTTGCTGGTTTTTTGCTTGTATTGTGATAAAATGCCTCTATTGTACGGTCGGGTATTGTCGATTGGCTCCCCTAAAGATATCAGCGCTCCCATACTACGTTTTCGGTAAAGTGGTATAAGTAGGCTTGTTTCAAGGGGTTGTAGGGTTCGACTATCGTCCACGACTACCCGCCAATTTTTTGGTGAACCCTTCGTCGAGGATTCAAGGCGTTTTAGGCTTGAGTAGACGGGGATTCGAACTCAAGTTCGACCGGAGGGTTTTATCCGGTGGATGGCGGCTATACGGCACGATAATGTGGCTTGTAAAGGGATGGTTGGCCTCAGGAGAATAAAAGAACGAGGGAATTAATTCGTGTTTAAAAAATTTTGTTTAATGAACGTGGTCTTCTTGTTGGCTTCCCATGGGGCTTTTGCACAGGAGGAAACACTGCAGGCGAAAATTTCGCGCATTGTTGCGCCGATGAGAGCAGAGGTTGGTGTTTCCATTCTTGGCATAGAGGACAGGAAGGCTTTGGGTGTTAATGAGGAAAGCAAGTTTCCCATGCAAAGCGTTTTTAAATTCCCTCTCGCTTTGACTGTCTTGAGCGAAGTGGATAAAGGCCGCTTGGCATTGGATCAGGAAATAAATATACGCAGGAACGATCTTTTGCCGAATACCTGGAGCCCGATAAGGGATAAGTATCCCGATGGAGATATCAAGATGTCATTGGCCGAGATTTTAAAATATACCGTGGCCCAAAGCGATAATAACGGATGCGACATTTTGCTGAAGCTTATCGGAGGGCCTGCGGTGGTAAATGATTATATACATGGCCTCGGCATCAAGGATTTTTCCGTCCAATTTAACGAACAAGAGATGCATAAAAACTGGAACGTCCAGTTTTCTAATTGGGCTACTCCCGTAGCTATCATCGAGTTGCTTAAAATTTTTTATGAAGAGAAGATTTTATCCCGTAAAAGCTTTGATTTTCTTTGGGGTGTGATGACGGAAACAAAGACAGGGCAGAACAGGATCAAGGGGCAGTTGCCGCAAGGAACTGCGGTTGCTCATAAAACGGGGACCTCTGATACGAATAAGGAAGGAATTACGGCAGCTGTCAATGATGTGGGGATTATCACTTTACCCGACCGTAAACATGTCGCCATCGCTCACTTTATTGCCAACTCGCGCGAGGATGTCGCAACGAATGAAAAGATCATCTCCGACATCTCCAGGGCCGTCTGGGATAATTTTGATGGACGCGTGCGGTGAGGCGAGAAACGTCTGGATTGTGCCGGGCGCTGGCGGCAGATAAAGAGCGTGTTGGGTTAAAGTCTCGAGAGAATTATGAGTCAAAGAATGCTTACTGAGAAACAAGCAAGAGAATTTGCAAGCCATTGGATTGATGGATGGA
>CAZAOD010000085.1:2830-3769 GCA_964486675.1 uncultured Planctomycetales bacterium
CAATCTGGATGCGATTATGGCGCATTATGACGAGAAAGTTGTTTTGACTTCTCCAGTCGCGCAAAAGATTATGAATATCCCATCCGGCACAATCGAGGGCAAAGCAGCATTGCAAGTTTACTTTGCCAAAGGACTGGACTTTTACCCTGATTTAAGATTTGAACTTATTGAGGTAATGTGGGGAATAAAAAGCGTGGTTGTGCATTACAAAAATCAGAAAGGTATAAAAGTTGGGGAATTAATGGAATTTGGTCTGACAGGTAAAGTTATTAGGGTTATTGTAAATTATAATAGTTAGCGCCGTTTTGATAAAATACCTTTACGGTATGGCTGGGTAGTGTCGATGGGTAGGTCAAGAGATATTAGCGACCCCGTACTTCGTTTGCGATAAATTTTTATAAGTAGCGGTATTTCAAGGGGTTGTAGGGTTCGCCTATCGTCAACGACTACCCGTTTTTTGCTTCGCAAAAAACAGAGCAATGGAGCAATCGACAATAGAACAATAGACAAACAAAAGCTCCATTGAGATCTATTTTCTATTGATCTATTGTTCTAAGGATAACGGAATTTCTCCGCCAGATTTTTTAGTGAACCTTCCGACGAGAAGGGTAGGGAGAAACGCTCACACTAATTGTTGACGCTCAGGCGAACCCTGATGTTAGCATAATAGGGATTTGTCTGATGAAAGTATAAGAAAGGAGCTACGTATGAAGATTTGGATAGCTATGTTGACTCTAGTAGTTGGTTTATGTCTTTCAGGTTGTGCCGGCAGTCCCATCAGAACTCAGTGGCAAGCCGATGCACATAATCGATCAATGATAAAATTGCAACCAGGGATGACCGTAGAGGAAGTAACGAAGATTATGGGTAACCCTGATAAAACAGAAATGTATAGGGGCAAGAATGGGGAAGCAATCCTTGTTTATCTTTATATTACTG
>CAZAOD010000085.1:3779-4389 GCA_964486675.1 uncultured Planctomycetales bacterium
ATGGACTGAGGCAAACTATACTCCTGTAGTATTTGAGAACAATAAGTTGGCAGGTTGGGGGTGGAATTATTTTAATGGCACAGCTCAAAAATACGAATTTACAGTAAAAAATTTATACTAAACGAGAATAAATGAAACCAAGTAAGAAGAATGATAATTGTCGCACATCATCAATAGGGTTGTTTAATACGGGGCTAGAATTTAAGAGGGCCTGTGAAATAGTTTCTGAGAAATATCCCGATAAGCATCCCGAATTGCCAAATACTAATTTATACAAAGCTAGGCTTTATCTCATCGGTCATGCGTTTGAGCTTCTTTTTAAATCCATTTTATTACAACATGGTGTAGCATTGGCAGAATTGAGATCAAAAAAGTATGGACACGATATTGTTGCCTTAGTGGACAAAATTGAGAAATTTGCACTATTCCCTTTGTCAGCTACAGAGAAAGCAATGCTTAGTCTTCTGAACGACTATTACAAAGAAAAAGATTTTGAGTATCATGTTCGTGGAGCGAAAACATATCCCCATATTTCTGAATTGATGAAACTAGGGGATCGTTTATTTATGGCAGCAGAGAAGTGGTTGCGTGGACAAATAGCCCAAAAATC
>CAZAOD010000086.1:0-1837 GCA_964486675.1 uncultured Planctomycetales bacterium
TGTATCCGCTGGATCAAAATCCTTAAGGCAGAAATTTTTTCCGTTGGTGATCTTGTAAGGTTGAATGAAGTTCTGTATTTTGGATATCATAAATAAAAGTATTTTTATTATACGAGATTTTTAAAAATTAGCAAAAACCTTTTGCTATTCTTGAAGGCTTTTTCTCGCCGATTCCCCTGCTAAATATCCGGTGGAGAAGGCTTGCTGCAGGTTGTATCCGCCGCTGGGGCCTCGGCCCTCGATGGTTTCACCGGCAAAATAAAGGCCTGGCACAAGACGTGATCCCATTGTCTTCGGGTTGATGTCTTCCATGGCGACGCCTCCTTCGGTGGCCATCGCGCTTTCCCAAGACAAATATCCATTGATCGTCAAAGGCTGTTTTTGCAGGATCATCATAAGGGCTTTTCGATCATTTTTCGTGATCTGGTTCAATCGTTTCTCAGCCGGAAGCGTTATCAGCGTTAGCAAGGCTTTCGCCACGTTCTTAGGCAGATAGTCGCGCAGAAAGTCGCCGACAGTTGAAGCCATTGGCCGAGAGCATGCTTTAAGGATCTCTTTTTCGAGGTCCTGAGGCTTGGTTGAAGGCAAGAAATTCAAGAAAAGCGTTGCTGTCGGATTTTGGGTTAGGGCTTTTACGGCCGATCGGCTTATGTCCAGGATCAGAGGGCCAGAGACGCCAAAATGAGTGAACAGTATTTCCCCTGGCCCGTAAACGACTTTTTTCGTTCGATCGATCAAGGCGACGGTAACATTTTTTATGGAGATCCCTTGCAGCGACCTTACCCAAGCGTCCTCTGTCTTCAGTGGGGTCAGGGCTGGAAAAACAGTGAGGGTTTTGTGGCCAAATATTTTCGCGAAGCGCATACCGTCACCTGTCGAGCCGGTTTTAGGATAAGAGCATCCGCCTGTGGCGATGATGAGCTTTTTCGCGCGTATCAAAACAGGATCATGTGCGCGCAGGCAGAAAAGATCATCATTTTTTTCGATATCAAGAACACAGGTATGAAAGCATGTGCTAACAGAATTTTTCTTCAGAAGTTCTTCAAGGACCGCGATGACCGATCGTGATCGATCCGTTGCGGGAAAGACCCGGCCGTTGTCCTCTACTTTTAGCGCAAGGCCATGACGCGCAAAAAGATCTTGAAGGTGTTGATTGGAGAACGTGAGCAAGGACGGCTTTAAGAAGCGTCCCGCATGTTCGAATGCCGTGACCATATTGTCGATCGAAGCCGTATTGGTCAGATTGCAGCGATGATGACCGGTCAAGAGCAATTTACATCCGATCGCTTGGTTTTTATCGATCAGGATCACACGGCGGCATCCATCACTTGCGCGGATGGCTGCCATGCAGCCAGCTGCTCCAGCACCGATGATAGCGATATCGTAGATAGAAGATGTTGTGTTCATGCGATCAAATGGTCCGTTAGCCGCAAAGAAAAAGCGCCAGAATTTTTTTCTGGCGCTTTGAAAGTACGCGTTAGCTGTCCGCTCATTAACGTGACGGCGAAACCGTGCTCGGTGCCGCAGCGGGGTTATTTAAGAAAGGTGCTAATTTTGCCCATGTTTTTTTGCCGACCTTACCGTCCGCGGTCAGGCCGTTTCCCTCCTGGAACGCCTTAATAGCGGCTTTTGTTTTGCTTCCGATCACGCCATCGATCTTCCCTTGATATAGGCCAGCGTTTTGAAGCGCCTGCTGGATCTGCTTTGTCGTTGGGGTTTCCAGGGCTGCTGTGGATGATGGCGCATCAGACATGATCTGTGAAACAGAAGGCAATGTCGCGGTCGCGGTCGTTGTTGTCATGTCGCTTGTCGGCGGCATCGATTGATCGGTCAACGA
>CAZAOD010000086.1:1847-4378 GCA_964486675.1 uncultured Planctomycetales bacterium
AGATCGTGATCTCCTTGTTGGCGGCTGTCAGATCAGTTGGCAGCATCGCTGTTTCATTGCTTTTTGAACTACAGCCTATCACACAGACCCCTAAAACGATCGCCAAGTAAAACGTACGCATACATCCTCCGTTAATGTTTTAAAAATTCTGTTAAAATGCCTAAAGCGCCTTTAGTAAGGCGCTTTAGTGTCATTATAGGACTTACCTGATATTTTACAAATAATTAAATAAAAATCTTTTTAAAGATTTTCAGGGTGATGTTTGACCACTTTCGCGTCTATCATATAAATGATATCTTCGGCGATGTTCGTGGCATGATCGCAGATCCGCTCCAGATGCCTTGCGATCAACAGCAGCGGAACAGCGCGGGTTGCTGTGGTAGGGTCTTTGGCCATATAGTCTGAGATGAGTTCTTTTTGGATGAGATTGCGCAAGCGATCCGCTTCGTTATCCATTAAGATCACTTTGCGCGCGAGGTCAGCGTCATTGTTCAAGAAAGCGTTGATCGCTTTTTTGATCATTTGCTGAGCGATCACAGTTAATTGAGGGATATCGATCAGAGGTTTTAAGAGCGGTTTATCCGCAAGTTCACAAACACGCTGCGCGATGTCGACCGCGAGGTCTGCCATGCGCTCAAGGTCTGTTGTGATGCTCATGGCCATGGTCAAAAAGCGTAGATCGACCGCCATAGGTTGTTGACAGGCTAAGAGGCTTAGACAGCATTCTTGCAGAGTATTTTCCATCTCGTCGATCTTTTGATCAGAAGTGATCACGTCTTTTGCCTTGGACGCATTCAGTGTTTTTAGCGCCTCAACCGACTCTAAAATGGCTTGATCAACAGACGTGGCCATTATGAGGATCCCGTCTTTAAGTTTGCGTAATTCTTCATCAAAATGTCGTTGCATTTTTTCTCCTATGTTAATTCTTGGATCAACTGTTGGACGTGTTGTTTGATCAGATCACGCACAGAGCGAAAGAATTCCAGGTCGCGTCCTTTAGGGTCAGGTATTTTCCAATCGATGTGAATATCTGCGGGGACAAAAGGACATTGATCACCGCATCCAAGCGTTATGGCGCGGTCAAATTTCTTAACAGGAAGATCATCAAAGCCCTTAGAGTCGTTCTTGGAAATATCAATGCCAACCTCTTGCATAACATTTATGGCGGTTGGATTGACGATCCCCGACGGCTGCGAGCCCGCGCTGTAAACGTCATATGCGTTACCTGCCATTGCCCTTGCAAATCCTTCAGCGATCTGGCTGCGACAGGAGTTTTCAATACAAACAAAAAGAATGCTTTTCATATTATCCAAATCTCCCTGTGATATAGTCCTCTGTTCGGGAATCGCGAGGTGCTTTAAAGATCTTCTCGGTTCTGTCAAACTCGATCAGGTCCCCTAAAAGAAAGAATCCTGTATAATCCGAAATACGCGCCGCTTGCTGCATGTTATGCGTCACGATCGCGATCGTATAATCTTTTTTAAGTTCCAGGATAAGCTCTTCGATCTTGCGCGTGGAGATCGGATCCAAGCTCGCGCATGGTTCATCGAACAATAATACTTCCGGCTGGATCGCGAGGCATCGCGCGATGCACAGGCGCTGCTGCTGTCCTCCGGAAAGCCTTAGGGCGCTATCATGCAATCGATCTTTGACCTCATCCCAGATCGCTGACTTTTTTAGCGATTCAACGACGCGATCTTCGATGAGCTGCTTGTTATTGACCCCGTTGATCTCTAAACCATAACTGATATTCTCAAAAATATTTTTTGGAAACGGGTTTGGTTTCTGAAAGACCATGCCAACACGACGTCGGACTTCCGCCGGATCAATGCAGGGACTGAGGATATCCAAACAATCCAGATAGATCTTGCCTGTTAAGGTCGTGTTGGGCACCATCTCATTCATGCGGTTCAAGAGGCGTATAAATGTTGATTTTCCGCAACCCGATGGCCCGATGATCGCTGTGACACGGTTCTTGACGATATCGAGATCGATATTCTTTAAGGCGTGGTGTTGTCCGTAAAAGAAATCAACTCCATGCGCGCGCATTTTTACAGGTAGATTATCCATGATAATAACTCCTCTGTCGTTGACGGATAAAGATCGCTAGGCCGGAAACCAAAAGGACCAAGACCAGCAAGATAAAACTGCAGCCATAGGCGATCGCTGTTTGTTTTTCAGGATAAACGCCTTCTGTCATCAGAGCGTAGATGTGGTACGGAAGGGCCATGACCTCTGAAAAAATAGACTTGGGATATCCTTTGAGATAAAAGGCCGCCGCGGTAAATAAAATAGGCGCGGTCTCTCCCGCGACGCGGCCGATGCTTAAGATCGTCCCTGTTAAAATACCTGGAATGGCCGCTGGAAGAACGATCTTTTTGATCGTTTGCCATTTTGTTGCGCCTAATGCCAAGGATGCTTCACGGATCGAATGCGGGATCGCGAGTAACGCTTCCTGGGTCGCTGAAATGATAAGAGGCAAGACAAGGATCCCCAAGGCAAGGCTGCCGGAAAGGATCGAGATACCAAAT
>CAZAOD010000087.1:0-595 GCA_964486675.1 uncultured Planctomycetales bacterium
GCGCCTGAAGTCCACGCGCTCAACCTGCGATTTGTGTGCTTTCATTTCTTTCAAAAGTTGATGCTCGATGGGAAGTCCATGACAATCCCAGCCCGGCACATACAAGCTGTCGAGACCTTGCATCGTCTTGAATTTGACGATCATGTCCTTGAGGATCTTGTTCAAGGCATGGCCGATATGAATATTGCCATTCGCATACGGTGGGCCGTCATGCAGCGTGAATTCACGCTTCCCTTTTGCTTGAGCGCGGATCGTGTTATACAACCCGCTCTTTTCCCAAGCTTCTAAGATCTTTGGCTCTTTTTGGGCCAGATCCGCTTTCATGGAAAACGATGTTTTTGGAAGATTCAGGGTGTCTTGGTAGCTCATGTTATTTGATGTACTTTCCGATAATGATTTTAAGGTCTTCTTTGACCTTGGCGGGGATCTGATCGTGCTGCGTGATGATCGCGAACTTAAGAGCTTCTTCCGCGCCAAAAACAGGAACACAAGCGATCTTCGGGATCGCCGCTTTCAAGATGCTTTTTGCATGACCAGCGTTCTTGTTCAGATACTCAATGATCATATCGATGCTGACGCTTTCATGGGTTTGATG
>CAZAOD010000087.1:605-844 GCA_964486675.1 uncultured Planctomycetales bacterium
GCGCGCGAGTTTAGCTTCCGTGGCGTTCGTCATACCGATAATATCCAGCTTCCAACTTCGATACAAAAAAGATTCCGCGCGCGTCGAAAATTGTGGGCCTTCCATGTTCAAATAAACACCTCCGCGATGCACAGGAATCTTTAGCGCCTTGGCCGTTTTTTCAAGAATGTCACACAACTGAGGGCAAAAAGGATCAGCTAAAGAAACATGCGCGACAATACCGTCGCTAAAGAATGTTG
>CAZAOD010000087.1:854-4275 GCA_964486675.1 uncultured Planctomycetales bacterium
ACAGCGCGATCAATGAACTGGTCCGGAATAACAAAATCCATCGGCTTTAATTCTTCCTTGAGGCTTCCGCACGCAGAGACAGAGATGATAGCGCTCACACCCAGTTGTTTCATGCCATAAATATTGGCACGATAATTAATATCGCGAGGACTGATGCGATGCCCTCGGCCATGGCGAGGTAAAAAAACAACCTCAACACCTTCCAGAGCGCCACAATGATACGTGTCTGAAGGATCCCCAAAAGGAGTTGTCAACTTAACTTCTTTAAGGCCCGTGATCCCCTCGATATTATAAAGACCACTTCCGCCAATGACGCCGACTTTTCGCATGTCTTATCTCCTGGACAATTGTTTAGCTCGCCTGACTGCCGCCTGCAATGCTTTCACAAAGATCTTCCCTACTTTATGCTTCTTAAAAACTTCAACAGCCGCATGTGTTGTTCCACCCTTGGAGGTCACCTTGGCTCGCAAGGTTGCCGGCGACTCATAAACGCTCTTTAAAAGATGCACGCTACCAACGAATGTTTCGATCACAAGATGCGCAGCTACTTGTTCGCTTAACCCAACTTTTTTTGCCGCTTCGATCATCTGCTCCATAAAAAAGAAAACATACCCCGGCCCGCTCCCGGAAGTGGCCGTGACCATGTCAATAAGCTCTTCTTTAACGATCAATGTTTTTCCCAGACGATCAAAGATCTTGTCAGCAATCTTCAGATCACCAGCTTGCGCAAAACGTCCCCTGGCTAAAGCCGTGACGGCTCTCTGAACAACAGCCGGTAAATTAGGCATAGTCCGTATCACGCGGACCCGCCCTCCAAGTTTTGTCTCGATATAATTCGTTGTGATGCCAGCAGCTACAGAAATGATCAAATGTCTTTTTGTAACGAATGGCTTAAGGCTAGCAAGCGTCTCATCGAAGTCCTGCGGCTTAACCGCCAAAATGATCACAGAACATTTTTGCGCGAGGCCTTCAACGCGATCACTCTTGATACGGTATTTTTTAATGAGATAACGCTGGCGTTCTACAGATTTTTCGCTTACGCAAACATGCAAATGCTTGCGGCAGCTAGCGAGGATCGCCTCACCCATATTCCCGCCGCCAATGATCCCAATATTTTTTATTTTCACCATTACGTTAACCTACCTGAAAGATCGCTCGTCCGATACGTAGCATATTAGCACCTTCTTCCAGAGCGATCGGATAGTCATCACTCATGCCCATCGATAAATACTGCATACAGATATTCTTAGATCCGCGGAAATCTTGTTCCATCTTCTGAAAAATATCATGAAGCCGTCGAAAACAGCCGCGAATCTCTGTTTTATCCTGCGTGAGAGGGCCTATGGTCATCAATCCTTTCACGTGCACGGTCGAACAACTCTCAAGCTGCTTTAAAAGGTCTGCGGCATGGTCCGGCGCCACGCCAAACTTCTGCGCCTCACCCGATGTGTTCACCTGAAGAAGAACATCGATCGTTCGATGGATCCTTGCGCACTGACGATCAATCTCTTTGGCTAGATCTAAAGAGTCCACCGACTGGATCATATCGAATAATTGAACGGCTTGCTTGACCTTGTTGGTCTGCAAATGGCCGATCATATGCTTGGTAACATGCGTAAGATCGGAATATTTCGCGACAGCCTGCTGCAATCTGTTTTCAGCAATATGCTGCAATCCTGCGCCAACAGCTTGTTGAATGCTTTGGATGTCGCTATATTTTGTCACACCAATAATGACGATTTCCTGGGGATCGCGACCAGTTGAACGGCAAATATCCGCAACAGAAACTCTTATCCGGTCAATATTTTCGCGAATCATTGCCCTAAAGTATCACAAAAGCCCTATGCCGTCAAATGCAAAAACAGCACTTTATAGTATATTTATAGGATTAGAAATATTAGAAGGATTAAACGGCCGCGCTGACCCCTGGGCGGATATCGATACGCAGCGAATGGCAGAAATCGATCCTTAAAAGGCTCCCTTCCTGAGAAATGTAGGAGGTCCCTTTAACACGCAGAGAAAATTTCTCGATCTTTTCCTTAGAATCATACGTCTTGCAAATATAGTACTCTGGCTGAGCGAGCTCCCTGACAGGGGCTGTAACAGCGCTAACCACGTAAACGATCGTCTTATGGGAAGAGACCAAGAAGCCTTGTTTTTCTGTTTTTTCGACCAACGAAATGACCTTGCGGCGCTTGGCGGTTGACGTTAGATTTTTAAAAGCGATCTCTCGCATAACTTCCTTTCTATTTGGCTAAGTCGCCTGGGGATGTTCATGGGCACCCTCAGGCGGCTTAGTCATGTCCTCCATGGCTGGTGGGGACTACCAATATTGTCAAGATTCTGCTTTCCGTGGCTCAACCTATTGAGAGTATAACATCGCAACCCAAGCAAACAAGGCATGTCAAGGCCGCAGAGGAAAACGTTTTCCGTGCACGCGCAAAAACTTCACTTTCTCGACGGTAAGCAAGAAAAAAAATCTCGATCAGCCTAAAAAAAAATAAAAAAACGGCCGCAAAGGATCTGCCAAAATCCGTCCTAAAAACCAGATCTTGTCAAGTAAAGAGAAGAAAACGTTTTCTTTTAAGTTTTACGGAAAGGAAAGCGGAAGCGGGATTCTCTGCCCTGCAGAAGCCTCTGGATGTTTGGCCGATGGCGCAGGACCACAAGCCCGCAAAAAACGACCCCTAACATCACAAGCTCTAAAGGCTGAGCGAACAAGACCATCAAAAACGGCAAGGCGGCTGCCGCGATAATGGAGGCTAAAGAAACATATCCAAATGCTACAAAAACAATGAGCCATGTCAGGACGCATAAGGCCACGGCAAGGCGTAAGGACGCCACTTGGATCGTTAACCCTAAAAAAACGCCAAGGCTTGTCGCAACACCCTTGCCGCCTTTGAATCTTAGGAAAACGGTCCAGTTGTGTCCGCAAACCGCGACAAGTCCGCAGAAGATATACGACAAATGATCGTGCAGGCCCAAGATCCTTGGAACAACAGCTACTGCCACAACGCCTTTCAGGACGTCCAGCAGAAGGACGAGGATCCCAGGTGTTTTTCCAAGGACGCGAAAAACATTGGTCGCGCCCATATTCTTAGATCCATGTTCGCGGATATCGATCCCCTTAAGCAGCTTACCAGCCCAATACCCAGTTGGAATAGATCCTAAAGTATAGGAAAAAATAAATCCTAAGATTAGCTTAGCGAGAACTATCATTAAAAACCTTTACTCCTCTATAAAGATAATCTGCTCCTGAAAGAATTGACAAGATGCCAACAGCATACCATAGCGCTGGAAAGAATGACAAATGCAGCAAGACCCCGATGATCGCGATCACCTGAAAAAAGGTCGTCATGCGCCCTAAGCGGGACGGAACAACATCGATGCTCCCTCGGGTCAGATAAACCGCGGCTCCGCC
>CAZAOD010000088.1:0-4248 GCA_964486675.1 uncultured Planctomycetales bacterium
ATTCCGGAGGCAAAAGCCCGAAGAAGCTACGTGTGCTTTTGCGTACCTTCGGATGTCAAATGAATGAGTATGATTCCGAACTCATAAAATCAATTCTTTTAAACGCGG
Source organism: uncultured Planctomycetales bacterium (assembly GCA_964486675.1). Taxonomy (GTDB): domain Bacteria; phylum Omnitrophota; class Gorgyraeia; order Zapsychrales; family Aceulaceae; genus CALGLP01. The sequence goes on from CAZAOD010000088.1 coordinate 109, forward strand.
GTTACCGTTTTGTCGACAATGAGGAGAAGACTGACATCATCCTGCTTAATACCTGTTCGGTGCGAGATAGCGCAACGCGCAAGGTGCTGGGCCAAGTTAGGGAGCTTCGCCATGACCTGGGGAAAGAACCCTTGATCGGCATCTTAGGATGCATGGCAACCGACTTTAAGAAAAATCTTTTGGACGACCGCACGCTTGGCCTTAATCTTGTCTGCGGGCCCGACAGCTATCAAAATCTCCCAGCGTTGATCATTCAGGCGCAAAACAAAGAGCGCCCCTTAGATATCACGCTTGATAAAACAATTGATTACGGCGATATCGCGCCTAAGCGTCAGACAGGTGTCAATGCCTGGGTTGCCATCACGCGCGGCTGTAATAATTTTTGTACCTTTTGCATAGTACCCTACGCGCGGGGACGGGAACGAAGCCGCAGCGTTGCAAGCATCCTTCAAGAGATCAAGAAGCTTGTGCGCGACGGTTATCCGCAGGTCACCTTGTTAGGACAGAATGTCAATTCGTACAAGGATGGAAAAACTGATTTTCCTTTATTGCTTGACATGATCAGCCAGATCAAAGGACTCAAGCGTATCCGTTTCATGTCCCCGCATCCCAAAGACCTCTCTTTAAGGCTTATCGATCTGATCGCGGAGCGCCCGAATATCTGCAAGCATGTTCATTTGCCGCTTCAGTCAGGAAGCAGCCGCATCTTGAAACTGATGAACCGCTGTTACACTAAAAATGATTATCTTGCGCTGGTTGACAGGCTGCGCGCGAAATGCCCGCAGGTCGCCCTGACAACGGACGTGATCGTCGGTTTCCCAACAGAAAAAGAAAAAGATTTTAAAGGCACGCTCAGCGTCATTAAAAAAGTGCGGTTTGATTCGGCATTCATTTTTAAATATTCGCCGCGTAACGGTACAGTTGCCGCGCGCAAATTTACAGACGATGTCAGCCCCGAAGAAAAAACAAAACGCATTGTCTTCTTAAATGAACTTCAGCGCCAAATCGCGATAGAAGAAAACCGGAAGCTCATCGGCAGCATCCAGGAAGTCCTCATTGAAGAGCGCTATGAGAACGGCTGGCGGGGCCGCTGTGACAACAATAAGATCGTCAGCATCCCTGATGGAAAATATCGCGTAGGGGAATTTATCAAAGTCGAGATCACGCACGCTTCGGTCAACGGCCTCAGCGGCGTAGCGGTTCCATCGTGCGCGCCCTCCAGCGATTGACACTGCCCTGAGGGTGTGTTATGATTTGGCATTATTTCGGTAAATTCGCGCCGCTTTTGGCGGCGCCCAGTGAAGGAGTTTCCCATCGAAAATTTAGGCATTGTTGAGACAAAATATTTTACGTTCGCCCAGCCTCCCCATGAACTAAAACTGCAAAGCGGCTTAAAGTTGGGCCCTATTACGCTCGCGTATGAAACGTACGGAACCCTGAACGCTGATCGATCCAACGCAGTCCTGATCTGCCACGCGCTTTCTGGCGACGCGCACGCCGCTGGATATCATCAAGGGGACAAAAAACCCGGCTGGTGGGATGTCATGATCGGACCCGGCAAGGCGTTTGACACCAACGAATATTTCATTATTTGCTCGAACATCATCGGCGGATGCAAGGGAAGTACAGGCCCGGCGTCTATCGACCCGCAAACTAAAAAACCTTATGGCTTAAGCTTTCCAGTCGTGACTATTAAGGATATGGTGACCGCGCAAAAATATCTCATCGATCATTTGGGGATCAAAAAATTGTTATCTGTGGCCGGCGGGTCCATTGGAGGTATGCAAGTTTTAGAATGGAGCGTTCTTTTTCCTGAGACGGTGCGATCCGCTATTGTGATCGCGACAAATACAGGGCACACCGCTCAACAGATCGCGTTCCACGAAGTTGGACGTCAAGCGATCATGTCAGACCCCAATTGGAACAACGGTGATTACTATGGAAATGCCAACCCCTCCAACGGGGTCGCGCTGGCGCGCATGGTCGGGCACATCACGTACATGAGCGCTGAATCCATGGATAATAAATTTGGCCGTCAACTGATCGATAAAGAACGGGTCGGTTTTGATTTCTCTCAAGATTTTCAGGTCGAAGGATACCTGAAATATCGAGGGGATAGTTTTGTCCAAAGGTTTGACGCGAATTCATACCTATATATCACCAAGGCCGCGGATTATTTTAATCTCGCGGAAAACAAGAGTTTAGTTGAGGCCTTTAAGCGTGCAGCAGAATTCTTTTTGGTCCTGACGTTCACATCGGATTGGCTGTACCCGACACATCAGCTCAAGGATATGATCAAGTCGTTGAAGATCAACGATGTTGATGTCACTAGCTGTGAGATCAACAGCTCTTATGGCCACGATTCTTTCCTGATCGAATGCAATGAACAAGAAAGCCTTGTGAAAAATTTCTTAAAAAAGGTGCGCAAAGAAAAAAAGGGGCACGCATGACAGAGCGCTTAGATTATATGATCATCGCCGACCTTGTCGCTTCCGGCGCCCGTGTTTTGGACCTAGGGTGCGGGGATGGGGAACTTTTGGCTCTTTTGCGCGACCGCAAACAAACACGCGGCATGGGTATCGAGCTTGATGAAAAAGCCATTTATTCTTGCGTGGAAAAAGGGTTGACCGTGGTTCATGGGGACATCGATCATGAGCTCGCGGATTACGCGGATAAACGCTTTGATTATGTCATCCTTTATGAAAGTTTGCAGCAGGTCTTGCATCCAGAGAAGGTGATTTTAGAGGCCTTGCGTGTTGGAAAAAATGTCATTGTCGGTATCCCGAATTTTTGCCAATGGTACGCGCGTTATCAAGTTTGCTTTCGCGGAAAAGTCCCTGTTACCGATGAACTGCCGTATCAATGGTACGATACGCCAAATTTACGATTCTTAAGCTTAAAGGATTTTCGCCTGTTCTGTCGCGCGCGAAATATCCACATTCAAAAAGAGATCGCCATCGCGAAAAATTCGCGCGTGACATTTTTTCCAAATGTTTTTGCCAATATAGGTATTTTTCTACTATCTAAGGAGCAGAGATAGATCAAGAATGGGATCTCTAAGCCCTAAATACGAAAATCTAAACAAGCTCAAGATCCAAATGACAAATCTTTAAGCAGATGTTTGAGGTTTCTGTTTTGCGCTTTGACATTGTTTCGGATCTCGAATTTCGTGCTTCGCCATTACTTTAATCATTATAGAGGAGTTTTTATGCCCTACGTGAATGTCCGCGTTGTCGGAAAACTGACCAGAGAACAAAAGCAGCAAATTGCCAAAGAGATCTCAGAAACACTTCTGAGGGTCGCGAAGAAGCCCAAAGACGCGACCTATATCGCCTTTGACGAGGTGCAAGGCGAGAGCTGGGCGGTTGGGGATAAACTGCTTGGATGATAAGGCCTTAATCAATCGATCATTAAAGGAGTTCTTTTATGACAATCGAATCAAACCCTGAACTTGAAAAGATCAACAGTATTATTGACCATGAGATCCGCCCATTCCTGCAAAGGGATGGAGGGGACTTGAAGGTCGTTGACTTTAAGGATAATCTTTTGACGATCGACTATCAAGGCGCTTGCGGCGGCTGTCCGCACGCGAAGATGGGGACGTTGATGATGATCCAAGAGGTCCTTAAGGAACGCTACAGCCCTGAGATCAAGGTCAGCGTAGCTTAAGATCTAGCAGGCCTTTAAAACCTTCCGATCAACCGCACTTCCGGGCTTAAAGAGATCCCAAATCTTTGTTGGACCGCTTCCTGCATCTGGCGTGATAAAAGATGGACATCGCGCGCGCTACAATCCGGGGACCTTTTAACGATCATGTTCGCGTGCTTCTCAAAAACGGCGGCACCGCCAACGGACATCTGCTTGGCGCCAATTTGATCGAGCAACAGTCCAGCCGCTTGACGTCTCTGTCCAGCCAGTGACGGCTCAATATTTTTAAAAAAACTTCCGGCGCAAGGCAAACGATGGTAGTTGGGATGTTTTTCCCTTCGCTCACGCAAGATCCTTTGTCTTTCTTTCAGTAGATCCTGAGAATGATCTTCTTTAAGCCGTAAGCGAACACGCGTAATGATCTCTTTGCCGTCCTGGAAGCGTGAATGACGATAGGAAAATCCGCATTCTTCTAAACGTATGGTTCGCGCT
>CAZAOD010000089.1:0-1276 GCA_964486675.1 uncultured Planctomycetales bacterium
TCTTAAAACCTCGTCTTCCGGGTCCCCGAGAAATTCTTCAAGAAAAGGAAATAAATCATGATAATACTTTATTATGTTCTTGGTGATGCGCAATTTCTCCTCGATAATCCGTCTGTCTTTAGCAACTTGGCGGATTCTCTCAGCCTCTACGGGAGCCGCCCGGGTCTTCTTCTGCAAATAGTCAGCCAACTCTAACTTCTTTAAGCAGAAGAAATCCGCATAAGCGCTGGCAAGCCAAGGGAACCCTTGAGCCTTTTCTTTAGCTATTCGATCTAGATTTACAAGCGTTTCCTTCTGAAGATTATCAAAATACACCATCGTGTCCTTTAACTCGGCCTCAAGCCTACCCGTTTCTTTTTTCTTTTTCTCCAAATCCTCATAAACCTGTTGGGCGACACGATCGAGCTCAGATCTTTCTCTCTTTATCAAAAGAAGTAACTCGCGAAACTCCTCCCTTTTCTGTTCGTAATACCCCATATTAGCCCTCTTGCTCTTGTAAATTATATTTTCTTCGGACTTCTAGGATCTCCCCTTTTTCTCTCTCAAAATCAAAAACAGCATCTAGTGCTTCATGAGCGGCTTTATCTCGAATTCTCTGGCCAATCCTTTCTGTGACATTGACGATGCCTAAAAGGAGAGAAAACGGGATAGCAAAAATTCCTATAAAAATACACCAGGTTAAGAAATCATTCTTGTCTGTAGCGCTATGAATAAACTGCCAAAGAAACATCAACCCCAGGAAACAAAACGCTAAGACAATCTCAGTATTCTTGCGTGATCTCATGACTAACCTCTCGAGTCTTATAAGATTCCGAGGATTCCCCAACTTAAAAGGGCCTAGCTTGCTAAAAGGCCCTGGTCCGATTTCTATCTAAATTATTTTTATGCTCTTAAAAAGGCCCCGAGGAAAAGCGGTTTTGGAACAATCATTAACTCTGACAATAATTTCTCCGGACTCTTGAGGAGCGATTACTGCGCTGACTAATTGATTTTTGTTCGGCCTTAACGTTTTTCCGTTAATCTTTCTGTCAATTATCCCTCCCAAGCTTTGATCCACCAATAAGCAACAATCTCCATCAGTAGCGCGATCCAAAAGATTTTCACTAATCTCAAAACAAGTTGAGATGCGTTCGCTATAAAGAACCAATATGCCTGGGATGTTCAGCTGTTCAAAGCACCTGAACTGATCATTCGCCTGTCTTATATATTCTCGTATTCGCAATATTGAAGTATGGTGCCTGCGTGCTTTCGCAAAAGCTTCGCTATCATCAACTCT
>CAZAOD010000089.1:1286-2365 GCA_964486675.1 uncultured Planctomycetales bacterium
ATCTGTTTTCTGGAGGGCCTTGATTTCAATAATAGCGACGGGCTTATCGCCATCATCATAAAGAATATAGTCGGGCGTTCTTGTTCTTGATTCTAAAATTCTTTTGAATATTATTTTCTGCTTAAAACAAAGCTCCTCGAACATCCTTTCATGCTTATTAATTTGCATATCTTCTCGTGGCTACGCAATCCGCTTTTATTCCTGGGACACATCACTTAATTTTATTTAATTATAATTAAGTGATGTGTCCCCTTTATCGAGTAAATTCCGACTAATCAAGCCCCCTCAAAACTTTTGATCAAAACCCTAGCTTTCCCTTAGAATTTTCCGGTTCATCCAGCAGTTTGCGCAGCTCATTGAACACCATCAAGAACTGTTTATCGTATTTCTTCTCCATCTCTTCGATCTTACGCCGAAGACTTTCATTGGTTAACAGCATTCGTTTTAATTGAATGAATGCGCGCATGATCTGGATGTTGACCGAAATGGCCCTTTTGCTGTGCAAAACGCCGGACAGCATCGCGATCCCTTGCTCTGTAAAAGCATAAGGCGGCTTGCGCGTACCGCCCCAACTTGATGTGCCAAATTGGCACATCAAGTTTTGCAGCTCATTATGTGTCAGCTGAAACATGAAATCTTCAGGAAATCGATCAATGTTACGCCTTACTTGACGAGTCAGCTGACGAGTGTCCACTTCGTAAAGAACCGCGAGATCCTTGTCGATCATGACTTTCTTTCCGCGGATCAAAAAGATCATGTTCCGTATGGTCTCTTTGGACACAGGATCTTGGACAAAAACTGTTTTGGATGACTTTCGTTTTGACATACGCATGCTCCTTTCTCATAAGTTGTCGGTTCAAGGTTGTCTTCAAAATCATTTTCCACACGGACCTGCTCCGACGTTTCCGATTTCCATAAAATTAGTCAGCATATTGGAAGTCGGAGTCCCGACCGCATTTATGCGGTCGGGAAAAGCATTGCACTAGTCAATCATCGCTATTGCTCTACACCAGCCAGCACCTGCATGGCGAACTTTAATCGGCAGACACGACACCGTAAACCCAAACGGCTTGGGGATT
>CAZAOD010000089.1:2375-2945 GCA_964486675.1 uncultured Planctomycetales bacterium
ATTGCGCCAAGGTTTCCCATGCGCTCCATATGGCAAAATTCCCGCTTGCGGCCTAAAAAATGGCTTGGCCAAATTTTACTCTTGTCCTTGGTGTCTAAAAATTCTTTGAACATGCCAAAGCATGGCCTATCAAGGCCGATCGTATCAATGCCCATCATTTTAATGCCCTGATCCAAAAGATACTCTACCGCATCTGGCATCATGCCGACATATTTATTCACATAATCATCAGTTCCCAAAAGCTTATCGCCCCCAGTGTAAATAAGAACAATATCCATAGGTTTTAGCGTATAGCGGATAGCGGATAGAGCTTTAATGACATCGTCTTTTTTGATGACATCTTGAAACTTCATATGAGTAAAATCTAATACGACGCCCGGCCCAATGCACCACTCTAGCGGCACATCCTCGATCATCTTCGAAGGTTTCCCTGCACATTTACTGCCATAATGGAACGGCGCGTCCACATGTGTTCCCATATGCACGGACGAATTGACGATCTCTAAGGAAAGCAATTCCCCGTCGGGAATTTCATCCGCAGTCGCCACACGCTCACCTTTGGCAAAACGC
>CAZAOD010000089.1:2955-4158 GCA_964486675.1 uncultured Planctomycetales bacterium
CGGCAGGCTTAAATCAATTATGGTCATAACAAAATCCTTTTTTTATCGTTATTCGGATATCAGGATTCGGGTATCAAAAGCCGAACCACAAACATCGAAAACCGATTACTGCGCCCCTTTAGATCTAATAAATTCCACGATCTCATTGAATGTTTGCGTCTTCTTAAATCCATTGTTTGGAATATCAAGATTGAAGGCTTTTTTAAGCCCAACCGTGATCTCGACCATCTCAGTTGAGTCAATGCCTAAGCACACATCCAGCTTTTCATTTTCTTTAATCTCGTCTGGGCCAATGTCTAAGACATCCTTAAAAACTTCTTTGACCTTTACTTCCAAGCTCATGAACAACCTCCCTGATTTTAGGATTATTTTTTTATTTTTATACCAATATGATCTGCCAGTACTGAGGCCTTGTCTTGCACCCAGCTAAGAAAATCTTTCTGCTGTATTGACGCGCGCGGATCTTCCCCTATCGCGTACTCAAAGCCTTTGGTCGCGGCCACAGGGGCCTTATTCGCAAAAACCTCAAAAAAATACCAGCCAACGACCATTAAGCAAAGGATAAAAACAAAGGTCACAAAAACAAACGGTTTTGATCCCATAAAAACTCCTTTTTAACGAACTTTTTATCTGTCACTGATCCTGAATGGCTGGATCTAATATTTCCGATGTTGATCCTGGCTCTTGGTCGCACGACGAACATGATTGTTTTGCCGGAACCCGACGATCCCCGGCAGCCTGGACCGTTAAAAAGTTATCATCTGCTTCATCACCTGCGAGATCCTTTTCTTCACTCTCTGACAACTGAAATTGCTCTGGAACCAAATATCCGCGAACCTCCGCAATAACCTTTTGTGACTGGCGCTCCATAAAATGCGCAAACCCAGCGACCATCGCAAGCATAGCGCCTGTAAAAATACCTACCATGACCCAATGCTTACGTTTAAAATTAAAAAAATTCATTTTTATTTACTCCTCTGCAAAACGAGAACTGAATTGATCCCGCCGCGTCCACGATTAATGACGAGAGCGTTATTGATCTCTTTGCTCTGAGCTTTATGCGGACAATAGTCCAAGTCGCATTCCGGGTCAGGCGCAGCAAGATTAATGGTCGGCGGTACAGTTGCATGCTCCATAGCAAGAATTGTTGCCGCCACATCTACCGCCCCGCACGCACCGAGCATATTGCCGAAAACAGACTTG
>CAZAOD010000090.1:0-4053 GCA_964486675.1 uncultured Planctomycetales bacterium
ATTTTATCCCTGGATATGAAGAAAAGACCAAGGCAATTTTAGACGCTTACCCCTATGACTATGTCTATGGCTCTGTTCATTTTATTGGCGATTTTGCCTTTGATAACCCAAACCAGAAAGAACGCCTGAAGACGAACAATATTAATAAAGTTTATCTTGATTATCATACCCTGCTGCGCAAAAGCGCGGCCTCAGGCCTTTTTGATGTGATGGCACATGTGGATCTGGTTAAAAAGTTTGGTGACCGCCCCACAGAAGACCTGACCCCTGAGATCGAAAAGACCGCTCAGATATTCAAAAGGTCCGGTGTTGTGATCGAAATCAATTCTTCGGGCTTGCGTAAACCTGTCCGTGAAATATACCCGTCCTTGGCGGATCTTACTATTTACTGCCAGGCAGGGGTCCCGATTACCTTCGGTTCTGACGCTCACGCGCCAGCTGAAGTTGGATATGGGCTCAAGGACGCTTATATTTTAGCGAAGACAGCTGGCTACAAAGAATATGTTATGTTCGAAAAGCGCCAGATCGCGCGCAGGATCAAGATCTAATTTTTCGGCAGGCCTTTAAGATCTCTTCCAAAGCTTTTTTTACCGTTGCGGTTCTTAGGATCCCATCCTGTTCGTTGACGCGTATCTCCCATCTGGGCCCTTCCTTCTTGATAAGAACACAAAATCGTTGCGTCAAGTTCTCTTCCGCTGTCAGTATGCCGACCTTGGCGGTCTTTCGCTTTGCGTCGAGATCAAAGTATTTAAAGATAATACTTTTTGGTCCTGTGATGGGCTTGGGCTTGCAGGCTTTCGGGTCGAATGCCTCGCATGAAAGGGGTCCCAGGACGTATTCTTTTTTCGCGAGGATCCTTTTGTGCGTCTTTTTGATGAAGACAAGTTGAAAGAATTTTTTCTGGCCTTCTTCTTTCCATTTACGCTCGAAACGCGTGTGGAATTGCGGTTTGATATGATGCTTTTTCAGTTGAAATCCGGTATCTTTGTTTTGTTTGAGGATCCAATCAAAGTAAGGCTTGTAGTCGGTGGTGACCATGAATGTTCCACCTAGCTTAAGGCGGTTGTTGGCAAGCCTTAAGAATTTCGTATTGAATAGCCGATGGCGGTAGTGCCTTTTTTTTGGCCAGGGAAACGGAAAAAGCGCGTAAATTTCCGCAAGGCTGTTCTTTTCAAATAAATATTCCAGGGCGATCGTTGCATGGATCTTGAGAAGCCGCACGTTGCTCAGTTTCTGAGCGGCGATGCGTTTAAGCGTTTTGCGGATAAGCCCCCCGCTGATCTCAATGCCGATAAAATCTTTGCCAGGATTCTTTTTCGCGGACGCGATCAGATATTCGCCGTCGCCAAATCCGATCTCAACAACAAGCGGTGCTTGACGGCCAAAGATATCCTGCCAAGAAATAGGCCTTGGAAGCTCAAGGTGTTGGAGAAAAAAACGATCAATAGCGGGATCGGATGTAGTTTTCAATGATGCGAAAGAATTGTTGCTCAAGGTTTTTGCCATGGAGTGTTGTTGCCAGCTTCCCATCGATGTAGACCGCGGCCTGATCAGTCTCGCCTTGTCCTGGAAGTGATAGGCCGATGTCAGCGTGCTTGCTTTCCCCGGGGCCATTGACAACGCATCCCATCACAGCGATCTTGAGCTGGTTGATCTTTTTATTTTTAGCCTGCCAAGCCGATTGCCTCTTGTCGATATAGTTTTTTGTTCGCTGGGCCAGCTTTTCAAAATATTGATTCGTGGTCCGTCCACACCCAGGGCAGCTGATCACGGTTGGCGCGAAATAACGCGATCCCAGCGCTTGTAAAAGCTCTTTACAATAGAGCACTTCTTCCCAACGAGGATGGCCTGGTTGCGGCGTAAGCGAAACGCGGATCGTATCACCAATACCCTGCTGCAAAAGGATCGCAAGGGCGCTGACGCTTGTGGTGATACCGCGCGCGCCAGAACCAGCTTCTGTTAGCCCTAAGTGAAGCACGTAAGAGCAACGTTTGGCAAGATCTTGATAGACCGCGAGCATATCTTCAATAGATGACATTTTAACGCTTAAAACGATATTTTTATCGCTAAGGCCTAAGCGTCTGGCCGATCGCGCGTTCTCAAGCGCGCTTTCAACCATCGCTAGGCGAAGGATCTTGTTAGGGTCGCGCGTTCTTTGCGCTTGCTTTTTTGCGACCGCGTTCAACAGTTCCGCGTCGATCGAACCCGCGTTCACACCGATACGCACGGGTTTCTTGTTTTTGATCGCGATGCGGATCATTTGGGTGAAGTGCTCGGTTTTGTCCTTGCCTCTGCCAAGATTCCCTGGATTGATGCGGTATTTATCCAGCAGTTTTGCCATGCGCGGAAAGCGCGCGAGCAAAAGATGCCCATTGTAATGGAAATCACCGATGATAGGAGCTGTGTATCCTTGATGGCGCAGCTTAAGGATGATCTTTTCGCAGGCCGCGGCCGCTTTCTCATCATTGATGGTAACGCGGACAATATCGCTTCCGTGATCGAAAAGAAGTTTGATCTGCGCGAGCGTTTCAGCGATATTCGCTGTTGGCGTATTGGTCATGGATTGGATCGCGACTGGATGAGCGCTTCCGATCTTGACATTGCCGATCGTCACTGTAGGGGTTTTTCGTCGAATGATCATGGAGTTTAAAAGTATTTCAACCGTGAATAAAAAGTGTTATAATTTCACCCAATTATACGGAAAGAGAAAATTTATTGCAATGGAAATATATATTGCCCATACGCAAGGTTTTTGCGCTGGTGTATCGCGCGCGATCACGATCGTTGATCAGGCGCTTAAGAAATACGGCCCGCCGCTTTTTGTCTACCATGAGATCGTTCATAACAAATCCGTTGTCAGTGATTTTAAGTCAAAAGGCGTCACCTTTGTCGACACCCTTGAGGGTGTGCCGCAAGGCGCGCGGCTGATCTTCAGCGCTCATGGTGTTTCCCCGTCTGTCATTAAGGATGCGCAAAAAAAGAATATCCAGTTCATTGACGCGACCTGTCCTTTGGTGGGGCGTATTCATCGACGGGCTGAGGAATTCTCAAAAAAAGGTACCCACGTTGTCCTGATCGGCCATCGAAAACACGAAGAAGTTGTCGGGACGCAAGGATATGTCGCCAATGACCTTCTTCATGTCGTTGAGAACGAAAAGGATATCGAGAGCCTTTCTTTGCCGACGGACACGCCTGTTGGTTTTGTGACCCAGACGACCCTTTCCAAGGATGACACCCAGTCCATTGTTGAAGCGTTGCATAAAAAATATCCAGCGCTTATCATGCCTGTTGCCAGCGATATTTGTTACGCGACACAAAATCGGCAAGACGCCGTAAAAGAACTGTGCAAGGCTTGTGATATCATTATTATTTGCGGCTCCCCTAACAGTTCAAATAGCCAAAGGCTTCGCGAAACCGCTCAAAAACATAATGTCAAAAGTATCTTGATCGACAAGGCCGATGAATTGGATATCGCGCTTCTTGACCATGTCCGTCGTGTAGGCATTAGTTCCGGGGCTTCTGTTCCGGAATACATCGTGGCCGGTGTTATTGAAAAGATCACGCGATGCTGCCAGGTATCCAAGGTCCATCGCTCAGAAAGCCCAGAAAAAGAATTAACATTTTCCTTACCCAAAATTTGATATGGCAAACTCCTTTGATGCAGTCCAATTTTCTTTAGAAACCAAGATCCCCGTTGATCAAGGCCCCTTTTTGTCACGCTATACGACTTTTCAGCTTGGCGGAAGATGTCCGGCGGTTATTCTCTGTTCAAGCGCGCAAGAACTCAAGATCGATATTGGATATCTTGGGGCGCGTCAGATGGATCATTTTCTGGTTTTAGGTGAAGGATCCAATGTCCTGATATCGGATGACGGGTTGGATCAGGTCGTGATCCGGTATTTCTCGAATATCGCGCGCTACGAGCGTGACGGCGAGGATGTGGTCGCTGAGGCTTCTTCGAGGATCGATCATTTGGCGTTTAGCTGTGCCAAGGAAGGTTTGGCGGGATTAGAGTTCGCCTCAGGGATCCCCGGAAGCCTGGCTGGCGCAGTC
>CAZAOD010000091.1:0-3700 GCA_964486675.1 uncultured Planctomycetales bacterium
ATGCATATAATCAAGCTCCAGATCGGTCATCTCTTTATCACTGCGACGCAACCACTCAGACAGCCATGCGAGTCGAAGGGCAATAACGCAATCAACCAGATAATGCCAGCCAGCCGCAGAAATGATCCTCGCTTCTTGCATTCTCCGGACAAAAGACATCACAAGCCCTGCGGACAAGCCTTGAGGGTTTTCAACACCCACACACCCGATCAGGTTTGCCATATCATAAATTTCGTTCTTATATCCGGAGAATTCCCAATCAATGACACGCGCGATTCGGTCATTGCCCCAGATCATGTTCATTGGATGATAATCGCCGTGACAAAAAACAATTGGCAGTCTTTCATCCTGGGTCAGAAAATCTTTTTCCAGAAGATCAACGATATCCTTGATATCAGAAAGAACATCACCTTTATATGTTGCAATATTGCGGACCAATTTATGGATATAACTTTTAAGAGAAAAAACTTTCTTCGTGTTAAAGAATGGGATCTCACCCGCCTGTCGCAAATCGATCAAGAACTCAGCCAGCGCTTTTCCCCGCCAGCTGTCGAGCATGTACTTCTCTCTTTCAAGCGCGAACCCCTGAACAAAAGGAGCCACCTGCCAGAATGTCGCCTTGTGCTGCGTTAAATGCTCCTGAGAAATATTTTTCAAATAAGGATTAAGCTGGGAGATCTTTTTCTGGCTTAAAAGATCAAGGGTCTTAGCGATCCGACGCTTAGCATCAAGATTTTTAATAGCGATCTGCTCAAGGACAAAAAGTTCTTTATCGGCATTCTCGATCACGACCCGAAAAAGACTGCGCTCAGGGCTTCCTTGGATCGGGATATCGTAACGCACCCGAGAAAGAAAAATATTCCAACTCTTAAGGATCTCTTCGAGCGCTTCCTGGCTAAAATGGGCTGTCCTCTCCTTGGCTTCGACGCGGACATCTTTTTCTTTCCGCAATATTCGTGCCGCGTATCCAATGCCGCGGCTACATTGATTATCGCTAACAACAACGGAAGCGTCATCTTTCCATTTGATAGAAAGATTGCATCCATTAGGACATTCTGTGCAGATCAAGCGGGTGATCATTAGGAAAGGATGACAAAATTTAACAACGTTCCGACGATCAGGCTGACACTGATCATTAAAAGTGTTGCTTTAATGACATCTTTGACTCCAAGCTCTTTCCACAGAACGATAAACGTTGCCACGCATGGAAAAGATATCGCTAAAAGTGTCGACGCAATAAAAAGCTGCTTGGCGGAAAGATCTAGCGGCATTAACAACCCTACGGCAACATCCTTGCGGAAAAACCCAATCACAAGGGCGATGATGGATTCTTGGGGCAAGCCAAAAAGTCCATGCACGATCGGCGCGAAGATCCCTGCCACAAGATCAAATGCCCGAACATACAAAAGGATGTTAATGGCAAGAACGCCGATCAACACGACAGGAACCGCCTCAACGATAAAGCCTTTGATGCGAAAGTATAATTTTTGAGCGAGCATCCACAGCGGTGGAAATCGGTATGGCGGGATCTCGAGCAAGAATTCAGGGCTATATCCCGGCATCAAACGATTCAGGATGAGCCCCAAGATGATGATCAAAGAAAAAAGGACAAGGTAAACACCAGCAACGTAGAATCCACCGAAAACACCTAAAAGTCCAAAAATCATAGCCTGCAAAGGAACACAAGGAACTCCGATCGAGATCAAGGTCGCCGCGATGAACCTTTCTCTTTTTGATTCAAGAACGCGCGTCGATAGAATGCCTGGCACGTTACAGCCAAAACCCAGCAATACCGGAATAACCGCGTATCCATGCAGTCCTAATCGGTGCAAAAGATTATCCAGCAATATGGCCAGCCGCGGCAAATAGCCAACATCCTCCAAAAGACTTAAGATCAGATAGAACGCGATGACATAGGGCAAGACCATGCCAAATTCGATATACGGCGCGGTTGTCAGAACACCCAAAGATTGTTTAAAATCGATCCCCCCATCGATCAAATCACCGATCAGAAGATGAAAAAGAAAACTCCCCGACTGCCAGCCGCTTGTCATTTTTTCCAGCAAAGGCTGATAGATATTGGTAAAAAAAGGATCCGTGACATGGGTAATAATACCTTCGCCGATAAAGCGCACGATCTTAAAGGCCACATAGATCACCGTTGCGGCCATCATCAGACCTGTCAAAGGCTTAACAGACGCGTCCTCAAGCCTCTCGCGTAAGGTATGGTGGCGATGTTCTAATCGCTGAACGCTCTCTACGATCCTGCCGATCTCCGCCCAGCGATCCTGAAAGTTCAAGGCGACGCGTGGACGGGCTGCTGTCTCGACGATCCTTGCCACCAGATCTTTGATGCCGGTACCAGCGATCGCGCACGTCGCGACAACCGGGACCCGCAAAATATCCTCTAATTTACGCGTGTCAATATGCACCCCACGGTGCACCGCGTCGTCACACATGTTCAAGCAAACGATCACGGAAAAACCCTTTTCCAGAAGCTGAAGCGTCAAGAACAGATTACGTTCAAGGTTGGTCGCGTCCAGAATATTTACGACCGCGATCTCTTCTTGAGGATGCTCATTTAGCAAAGACACCGCTACTTCTTCCGCACGCGATGTCGGCTCCAGGGAATATGTCCCGGGAAGATCAACAACATCCACTCGCTGCTCGCCTACGATCAGCGAGCCGCGGCTGATCTCAACGGTTGTCCCCGGATAGTTCGAAGACATGACATGAACACCGGTCAGCCTTGAAAAGACCGCGCTCTTGCCGACATTGGGATTTCCGATCAGATAAACTTTTTTGATCATTCTATATCCACCGAAATCTTCGTGGCGATCGTGTGGCCTAAAGCGAGAATGCCTCTTCCCACCTTGATCACAACAGGCCCTCGCAGACCGATATGATTTACCTTCAAGATCTCTCTACCCTTATACACGCCAATATGCGCAAGCTTTTGATGCAGGGTTTCACCACCGACAATATCATGGATCTTGCCTTTCTGATTTCCCTTCATCTGAACTAACGATATCTTTCCCATTTTTGGACTCCTTTAACTTCCACGAATTTTAGCAGGCAGATAAACCCTTGTCCACGCCTTTTCTGGAATGAATCGCACAAAAGGACGCTTTTCATTCTTTGAAGATCCTTAAAATATGTTATGATGAATAAAATAAAGGAGCGCTTATGGAAATCCTTCTTTCTATTTTTTCTATGATTTTTTCTATCATCTTTATGGCCCTGCTGGGGATCCTGGCCTATGTCAATTATCAGGCGAAAAAAAAGCGTCTAGACGCTCTGAATACCTTTGCTTTAGCTCATGGATTATCTTTTAGCCCTGACAGAGATGTTTCATTAAGAACGCGTTATCCTTTTTTTAGCGCTTTTCAACGAGGCCATAGTCAGTACGCTTATAACATCCTTCAAGGAAGCTACAAAAACAAAGACATTCTATCCTTCGACTACCACTACGCCATCACGGTCCACACCAAAAATGGGACAAGAACTCAGCATTATCATTTTTCAGCGGTGATCCTGCGCACGGACTTTCCGCTCAAGACGCTCGCCATCCGTCCAGAAACTCTGCTCAATAAGATCGGAGAATTTGTAGGGCTTGATGATATTGATTTTGAATCTAATGAGTTCTCAAGAAAATTTTTTGTTACCGCAAAAGAAAAAAAGTTTGCTTATGACATGATCC
>CAZAOD010000092.1:0-3696 GCA_964486675.1 uncultured Planctomycetales bacterium
CTTGCATGCCTAATCCACGCCGCCAGCGTTCACTCTGAGCCAGGATCAAACTCTCTAGAATAAACTTGGCAAATATCTCAAAGAACGAAAAAACAAAAATCTATAACAGCTTTGGAATGATCCTTTAAAAATTTGATTCCAAAGATTAACAGAACACTTTAGAATTGTCAAGAAAATTTTTTAAATTTGTACTACGAAAGAACGCATAGAAACAAATCGTAAGATAGAGTGTTAGTATACACGATAATTTTTATTTTGCAAGTATTAATTTTTGCGCGTTCGCGAAAAGAATGGCATCGCGCTCTTGGGCGGAAAGCCCTGATTTTTCAATGACTTCGATCGCGGCAGGGATCTTTTGATTGGCGGGAAAATCGCTGCCGAATAAAATATGCTCGGCGTCCACGACCTCCAGGGCGCACTGCAAGGCCGCCGGAGATTGAGATCCGCTTGTATCAAAATATAAATTTTTAAAAA
The DNA here is from genome assembly GCA_964486675.1 of uncultured Planctomycetales bacterium. Classification (GTDB taxonomy): domain Bacteria; phylum Omnitrophota; class Gorgyraeia; order Zapsychrales; family Aceulaceae; genus CALGLP01. The sequence continues at coordinate 475 of CAZAOD010000092.1, forward strand.
ATGTGCTTGGAGCCGCGCCAAGATCTTTCACAAGATCACGGCCGCGCAGCATCTGATACGTATTATCGAATCGCTCCTTAACAAATGGCAGCACGCCGCCATAGTGCGCAAAAATAAATCTGACATCAGAAAATCGACGAAAGACATCGGCCATCACCATCTTGCCGATACACATCGATACATCAAAGACGTACTCCAGAACTGGCGTTAACAATGGATCCTTAACGCGCTCCTCTCCGATCGGATGAATGATCTGCGGATGAATATGAACAGGGATGCGGTGTTTTCCAACAAACTCATAGAGAGGAAAAAAAACTTCTTCATCTAAATAGTGGCCATTATAACTTGACGCAAGAGAGATGAGAGGCAGGCCTAAATTCTGGATATTCTTAAGTTGCCCAACGATCGTGTAAGGATTTTCGATAGAGATGATCCCGGCGCCGACAAAGCGATCAGGTCGGTTCTTCATCAAGTCGGAGATCTTCTGGTTGTACACCCGGCAAACCTGATCCCAGCCCCCAAGGTTCATGTGGGCATCTGTGGTGGGATAAAAAAGAACGGCTTTTTCAATACCTAAAGCATCCATGGACTCCAAGTGCTTATCCACGTTGGACCAATTCACTTTAAAAAATGCTGTATGCGCCGCTATTTCCGGAGGAATATAGTGGCTGTGAAAATCAATGATCCCAGCCATAGGTTATAACATTAAATTTTCTTTAAGAATTTTTTCTACTTCACCAAGAGCTTCCTTAAGTTCGGTGATCAAATGCACGTTCATCGAAACACCTTTGGAAGTAGGGACCATCTCATCTGTTCCTTGAGTCATTGTCCACGTACGAATATCAATGAGGTCATTGCCTTTGTACTCACGAATACCAACGCGGATCTCTTGGAATTTATTCTTTTTGAAGGTCTTAACAGTCTTGTCCATACCGTCTCGCCTCCTTTCTCTTTTAAATTACTTGGCCCGGGGCTGCGTATGATCGTTCACCGGCTGTGTCCATGGGTTCTGCTGATTGATGACCGCCAACTCCAGAGGACATGTGTTAGCTGGAACCGATAGCGCGAACAAAACCATGTCCGCGACCGCTTCCGGGCTCATCAGGCGGTCACGCTGTTGCTGCGTGATGTTATCTAATTTATCCGTCAAGCCTGTGTCCACAACGCCGGGCAGAATAGACGTGATCTTGATATTGTGATCGCGCATTTCCCAAAATAAACCTTTTAAAAATGCGCGTAACCCAACCTTTAGCGAGCTGTACGTGACAAATGTTTTTGGGATCGGGTCGCAAAGTGTTGAGCCGGAAACCATATTGATAATAGCCCCTTCTTTGCGCTCGATCATGTGCGGGATGATAAGGCGGATCAAACGAACATATCCTAAATAATTTGTATGGGCTAATCGTTCAATGTCTTCTAAGGGTTGCTTTTCAAAAGGATACTGGCTGGAAACACCGGCATTATTGATCAGAATATCGATCGGCCCTAATTCCTTCATAGCTGTATTCGCTAAATTCTGCAGATCCTCCAGCTTGCTGACGTCGGTGGGAACGCCGATAACCTTTACTTTGTATTCCTTTTTGATCTCTTTAATAGTCTCATCCAACGTTGCCTGCGTACGCGCGGCGAGCGCGAGATTGACACCATGCTCAGCTAAGCGAACCGCGATGGTCTTTCCAATGCCTTTGCTCGCGCCGGTAATGATCACGTTCTTTCCTTGTAAATTCACATTCATAAACTCATCCTTTCGTATCTAAAGGAACTGCTTTTTTAACAAAAACAGATAATATCAATATTAAAATTCCCAAAACAAAGAACGTCATGCTGAAACTTTTTTGGACAAATGGCGCGCTGACAACGAACCCAAGCCCTCCTGCTAAAAATCTGACCGCAGAGTTAAGGCTGGCGACTTCCGCTCGATTTTCTTCTGGAAAATCCGTTAGAACTGTGGAAGCTCCATTGTGCCCTATCGACCATCCCATAGCCGTTAACGAAAGAACAACCGCAAGTATACCCAAAGGATATTTTCCTGCCAAAAGAGCCGATGCTGCCCCTAAAATAATGATCCCTATCAAGCAGGCCAGTACGCGTCCTTTTTTATCCGAAATATACCCCCCTAAGATCTGCCCTGCAAAACCCATAACAGCCGTTAGAACAAAGAACGAACTGATCGTCAATTGATTCAATCCATATGCGCGGCTTAAATAAACACCAAACCACTTATGGACTCCGTAATATAAGGAACTAATAATAAATATAAATATAAATATATTGCGGATTTTATTATTATATATAAGATTAAAATAATTAACAGAATTTTTTTCTTTTGCGTCCAAATCTGCTGAGGGCACCCCGAAGGCGACTATCGCGGCGATCAGACCTAGGGCTGAAGGCAGATAAAAAAGCCACCGCCAGTCCGCTACCCCGCTTAAAAAGACCCCGACAACTGATGCCACAAAGCTAAAGCCAAAAAATAACCCTACGAGCCTTCCCCTGACATCTTTTTCAAAAATTTTCCCTATTAAGATAAGTCCTAATGGGATCGCGGCTGATCCCGCGATACCTGTTAGAAGGCGCGGCAGAAAAAAATACCCGACATCGGTCGCTTGGGCGCAAAGAAGATTGCTAACCGCAAAAATTGCCATCGTGATGGTCATCAGCATCCTAAAATTGATATAGCGGGCCAAAGGCGCGTAAATAAGAGCGCCTAACCCATAAGGGATAAGATAGGCCGGTATAATGCGTGAGACCGCAAAAACAGGCAGCTGCAGATCATGAGCGATCGATGGGATCGCGGCCTCAATGGCCGCGACATTGAATGAAATAGTAAAGCAATTCAGGCACAACAGGCCAAAAATGAACTTACGATTTCTGATTTCCTGCCTCTTTTTCAATGAGATCTTTGAAGATCTTCAGGTTATCCTGGGAATGACGATTAATAAAGCCCTCGATCTGTTCTGCGGTGAACTTTGTGAACCCTGGGTCCATCTCAAAATCCTGGATCCATGTCATCAAGATCCCGCCTTCGACTTCGGTGTAGAACCAGACGATCTTCATGTATTTGAACGGAAACATCGGCTCATGGCGCGAGGCTACGGCGAATTTCAGGTCCTTGAAAAGCCAGCGCTTCGAGACCCAGCTTTTGTTCTCGTCGTCGGTCAGGCGAAAGGTAATTTCATTTCCCTTGCGCTCCAGGACTTCGGCTTTGACATATTCCTTGCC
>CAZAOD010000093.1:0-723 GCA_964486675.1 uncultured Planctomycetales bacterium
AACCTATCTTTGATCTGGAAGATGTTTTATACCGCATTCAAGGGGATAAGGCCTTATTGCTTGAGCTGATCGATATCTTTTTAGAAGACGTTCCTCAGCGACTAGAGGGGATCCGACAGGCATTGATGAGCGTAGATTTTTTGATGTTGGCTGACACGGCCCACGCGGTCAAAGGGGCAGCCGGCAATATTGGCGCAAAACGTTTATGGTCATTATTCAAAACCATGGAAGACGCCGCCAAGCAAAAGGATCTGCCTTTGTTCCAGGACAGTTTTGATAAAGCGCTTTTAGAATTCGCGCAATTTCAAGGACATATGGCAGCTGTGAGAAAACAGCTGTCATCGTGAGCAAGCCTTTGCAAGGTCAGCACAACCCACCTTTTATCCTATGAGACCTCTAAAAGATTTTCTTAATCAAAGATCACATGATATGCGCGCGTGGCATGTCTTCGCGGTATTTTTGTTGGTGGGTTTTTTATTATACGGCAACGTTCTGTCCTATCCTTTTGTCCATGATGATTATATTTTTATCGTTGGCAACGTGCAGATCGGGCGCTGGGATAACATGTCGCAGGTCTTTTTAGGCAAACCTTCTGGCATGGCTATTGATCAGGGCAATGTCAACGCGTATTATCGGCCGTTATTGGATATCGTAAATCGGTTTTTATTCCTGCTTTTTGGCGGCCTTTCGCGCGGGTATCATTTTTTTAATATTCTTTGCCAT
>CAZAOD010000093.1:733-2441 GCA_964486675.1 uncultured Planctomycetales bacterium
CATGTTCTCAATGGTGTTTTGGTCTTTCTGATCTTACGTTCTATGGCCATTGGGCCTTTGATGGCGTTTGGATGCGGCCTTTTGTTCCTTGTGCATCCTGTCCAAAGCGAAGCTGTTTGCGCTATCGCGGGTGTATCGAATTTGTTATCCGCTTTTTTTTGTTTCTTGAGTTTTCTTTTTTATTTGCGTTATCGATCCGCGGTCAGAGTTTTTTCAAAGAACGCAAGGCTCGTGGCGGCCGGGTTTTTCTTTCTGTTAGCACTTTTTTGCAAAGAAAGTATTGTGATATTGCCAGCGCTTGTTTTTCTTTACGCGCTCCTTTTTCCTTCTGGCCAGCAAGGGCAGAAAAAGTGGTCCCGCTATTTCTTACCCCTGGGGGTTTATCTGTTGTTTCTGGCCGGATATTTTACCTTGCGCCGCCTGGCCGCCGTTTCTATGCCGGCGATCTTTGATCATCCAGGCGAATTAGGATTGCGTCTTTTATCGATCCCCCAGACATTTTTAATGTATGTACGTATTTTGATCCTCCCAGCGGACCTGCATTATTATCGCAGTTTGGATATTCTTCATTTTTCGTTTTTACCGATAGGCATGATGCTTGCGCTTTTAGTCGGCGTGATCTGGCTGTCGAGAAAGCTCGACTCTCAGGCGAGGAAAGTCTTTTATTTTGGTATCGGATGGTTCGTCATCGCGCTGGCGCCTATGATGAACATTGTTCCCTTGATCAACGAATACGCGCTGATCCTAACATCAGAGCATTTTCTGTATGTGCCGTTGTTCGGTTTTTTGTTGGCGATCCTGGCGGCCGCACGATGGGCGTATAGAATTTTGCCTGCCGCTAAAATACAGCGGATCGCGATAGCTTTTTTTGTTTTAGCGGTATTTCTTCTGGCATTGATCGCTAAGGAACAATCGCGTTATTGGCAAGGGGAGATCCCGCTTTTTCAAAGGACGCTGCGTTACCAGCCTCAGTTCGGGCGGGTGCGTATTTTATTGGCCCGGGCGTATTATTTTGATGGTGACTACGATCTTGCGATCGAGGAATACCAGCGCGCCTTGGATATTATAACTGGATACGCGCAAAGATCCTCAGGGACAAAGGCGCAGGCGACATATGAGGAATTGATGTTCGAGATACACTTTGATCTAGCGCATTGCTATGAAGCGCTACAAGATCCTTTTCGCGCGCTGGATGAATATCGGTGGGCTTTGAGATTTCGCCCCAACGATGGCCGCGTGTACAACAATATGGGGCTCAATTATTTTTTTATCAGGGAATTCGACAAAGCTGCCGCTTGCTTTCGAAAGGCGCTTAAGCTTGATCCGCGCGACATTATGGCGTTGAACAATCTAGCGTTCTATCATATTCACAACGCGAACTATTCTCGCGCGGAAGGGATATTGCGTAGGGCGTTAAAGCTCGATCCGCTGTCGGGGTCGTTACGCCAGAATCTGCAGGAAGTCCTCGCGACAAAAAAAGAGGTTCTTGAAAGAGAAAAGAAGCGGTAGCTCTAAGGAAGGCCCAGGCGTTGTTTGTTTTGCAGGTATCCTTCACGTCCAAGAAGGTTGATGATCATCTTGTCTTTATCCTGCCCGTTATCAAAATCATATTCCAAGATCGAAACAAGCTGAAAAACATTCCTGAAGGGAGTTTTTAGCATGGCTGGGTCTTGCTCCGCCATCATGTCGATCAAGTCGACATAATACT
>CAZAOD010000093.1:2451-3020 GCA_964486675.1 uncultured Planctomycetales bacterium
TATTGATCCGATTGTCCTTAAAATAATCGATATATTCTGTGACCACCAAAATTTTTGGGTCGCGGTCGATCATCAGCGCCCACGCCTTGCTGGAGGTCTCCAGGGACTTGAAGACATCTTTTAAGGAAACGATATATTCCTCACCTGTAGGTGAAGGTCGGGGTTGGGTTTGTAAGGCGATATGCTCTTGGACCAAGACCTGTTGTTGCGCCGCGACTTGTTGCGCCGCGATCTGTTGCTGGATCTGCTGTTCGGCAATCGCTTTTTGTATCGCCATTTCCTGCATTTGGCGTTGCTGTTGGATCGCTTGTCCTGCTGAGGCCCATGCCAGGCGTGTGAGGAACAAATAAGGGATCATTAGAAGAAATATTCTTTTCATAAGGTATCCTTTATGTTGGCGATGATCGTATCTAAGGGGTGGATCTTGTTCAGAGGATAAAAGTGTATTCCCGGCGCGCCATTGTTTAAAAGGTCTCTGCATTGCTTGATACAAAGGTCAATACCTTTCTTAACAGTCGCGTCCTTATCATCAGCGGTTGAGCTAAATAAGCGATGAATAGGGTCTGGCA
>CAZAOD010000093.1:3030-3567 GCA_964486675.1 uncultured Planctomycetales bacterium
GCATCGTTTACAAAAGTTGATCATCCCGTGGTAGTCCGTGATCGGTAAAATGCCGGGCAAGACAGGGCAGTTGATCTTGAGGGCGCGCAAACGTTTGACATAGTCAAAGTAATCATGGTTATCAAAAAAAAGCTGTGTCATGATAAATTGGCCGCCAGCGTCTATTTTCATTTTTAGGTACGTGATGTCCTGTTCTTTGTCAGGACAGGCGATATGCCCTTCAGGAAATCCTGCCACACCGATCGCGAAGGCATCAGGAAAAGATGTTTTAATAAAATCGCATAGTTCATAAGCATAGTGAAAGTGATCTTCAGCCGGCTGCCAGTTAGGATCATCCGCTGGAGGATCGCCACGCAGTGCCAGGACATTCTGGATGCCGCGGCTTTTGATATCGCTTAAGATATTTCTAATCTGATCTTTGGTATTCAGAACACATGTTAAATGCGCGATCGCGGGGATATGATGGGCTTTTTGGATGTGCTCAACGATATCCAAGGTCTTTTCACGGCTTCCACCCCCGGCGCCATAGGTGCAAGA
>CAZAOD010000094.1:0-3434 GCA_964486675.1 uncultured Planctomycetales bacterium
TTAACACTTTTCGTGAACGTTATAACAAGTCCTTGAGCGTTTCCTATGGGCCCTGGGGAGGACGATACGATACAGCGCATCATATTAATTCATGGGAGATCCGCCCTAAACTCGACGTGCGTGCTGATTTTGCAGAGAATATTTTTCATCATGCTACAGGAGGTTTGGATTATTTTTATGCGAAAGACAAGATACGCAGCGGTACTCAGGGCTCAGCGGAGGATTTTGTTAATATCACTAAGCAAACCGTTGGCATTTACGCCCTTGAGCGTCTTGAATTTTACGAGAAGTATTTGATGAGTGTTGGCGGGCGCGCTGTTTGGGCGGACTATGATTTTGACCAGACCCAGGCTGTCGCCAATAGAGAAGGAAAAAAGATCGCGGATGGAGCAATGAACGCCAGCCTTGGCTACAAATACAACAAGACATCTCAAGTGTATTTTGATTATGCTCGTTCTTTTCGTTTGCCGGCTACAGATGAGTATTATCAGAATAAATACACAGGATTCTGGGGAAGCGGAGGAGGGCTGAACACAGACCTAAAGCACCAGATCTCGCACAACTATGAGATCGGCATTCGGGATGCATCGCTCCCCGGGCTTAACGCCGATATTAACGCGTTCGTAATGGATGTCAAGAATGAGATCTATTATGATCCAATAACTTACAAAAACTCAAATTATAGCCCGACGACACGCCATTGGGGTTTTGAGATAGAAGGGAAGGCCAAAGCGTTCAAGAACACATTAGAGCCTTTTATCAATTGGACGTGGCAAGATGCCTTTTTTAAGGGTGGCAAATATGCCGGCAATAAGGTGCCTTTTGTCCCACAGAATAAGGTTTCGGCGGGGGTGAGCGTTAATTTGCTTAAGAATATTCAGGCGACTTTTTCCATGAACTATATCGGGAAATGTTTCGCTATTAGCGACCAGGCTAATGATCAGGCAAAGCTCAATTCTTATGTCACGTTTGATTTTCGTCTTGATTACCATATAAAAGATCTTAAAATGTGGTTTGGCGTAAGAAATATGTTTGATCGTCAATATGACGCGTATGGTGTTTATTCTTCATCGTCTAGCGCGGTTGGATTCTATCCGGCGGCTGAGCGTAATTATCTTATGGGCATGAGCTATGAATTTTAGATGATTTGTTGCCGTAAGGGGTTTATTCGCGAAAAAGGTTGCCTAGAAATTAGGCAGCCTTTTTAGTGCAACTACTTCATTGCAAAAGATAATGGATTTGTTATAATGTTTTAAATTTCATACATTAATTCTTCTATATAGAAAGGTTCCCTTCCATGTCGTTCACCGATCTGTTTCGTTTTTACCAGAAAACTGATGAAAATCACAAAAAAGACTTGAATGCTGTTTTTAAACCCGAAGGCATCGCGGTTGTCGGGGCTTCATCCAAGCCCGGAAAAATAGGATATCAGATATTAAAGAATATTATTGATTGCGGGTATCAGGGTAATATTTATCCCGTGAATCCCAACGATGCAGAAGTTTTAGGCAAGAAAGCTTATAAGACCGTTGAGGAGATCCCAGAAAAAGTTGATGTGGCCATTATTTCCATTCCAGCGCCGCTTGTGATCCAGACCTTAGAGGGTTGCGCTCGCAAAGGGATCAAAGCCGTTGCAGTTATTACTTCCGGATTTGCCGAGGTCGGCAATACTGATGCGGAAGTTCAGATCAAGAAGATCGCGGATAAAAATAATATCGCGCTTTTAGGGCCGAACATGTTCGGGTACGTGTATACACCCTCTAAGCTTAACGCAAGTTTTGGCCCAACGGATATCCGTCCGGGAAAGATCGCTTTCATTTCGCAAAGCGGAGCCTTGGCGATTTCTTTGATGGGATGGACCGCGATGGAAAAGATTGGCCTGGCATCCTTGGTTAACCTTGGAAATAAATCAGATATCGATGAGAAAGACCTGATCGAATATTTTAATCATGATGAGAATGTTGATGCGATCCTGATTTACATGGAAGGGATCAAGGAGGGCCGCAAATTCCTTGAGACGGAGATCAAAAAGCCTGTTGTTATCTTAAAGGTCGGCTCTTCAAAGCGTGGCGCGAAGGCAGCTGCTTCGCATACAGGGTCATTGTCCGGGTCAGACAAGATCTATGAGGGTGTTTTTAAGCAACTAGGCCTTTTGCGGGCGAGTACATTTACGCAGGCGTTTGATTGGGCGCGCGCGTTCTCATTACCTCTTCCTAAGGGCGATGAAACGATCATTATTACCAATGGGGGCGGGATCGGTGTAGCGACCACAGATGAATGTGAGACAGTTGGCTTAAGCCTCTTGGACGATCCTGTTTGGCTTGAAGAGAAGTTCAGGAAGACGATGCCGGATTTTGGCAGCACCAAGAATCCGATCGATATTACAGGCCAGGGCGGAGTTGTCGGCTATCGAGAGGCAGTGAAGATCGCCTTGCATGAAGATAAAATAAAATCTGTGATCGTTTTGTATTGCGAAACAGCGGTCACGGATCCAATGGATATCGCAAAGGCTATGAAGGAAGAGTATCAGGCTGTGCATCGTAATAAGCCTGTGGTTGTTGCTATGGTCGGAGGAGAGCGTACGCAGGCGGCACTTCATTATCTCAATGATCACCATATCCCAGCCTTTACGGAGGTAAGCGAAGCTGTTTCAGCTCTTAAGGCTCTTTATAAATGGAACGAGATCGCAAATCGCAAGAATGAAATCGTTAAGATCGACCCTGCGCCTCAAGAGGCGGTCGACATGATCGAGAAGATTAAATCGGTTGGCCGTACGGTCCTCTTGGAGCATGAAGCGCGTAAGGTCTTGGAATTATGCGGTGTCCCAACACCCAAGTGGGGTTTTGCTCGTAATATTGAAGAAGCTGTTGTGAAAGCTAAGGATATGTATCCTTTAGCGATGAAGATCGCGTCTCCTGAGATCATTCATAAGTCTGATGTGGGGGGCGTTGTCGTTAATATTCAGAACGAGGAACAGCTGCGTACGCAATATGATAAAATGATGAATAAAGTTTCAGCGGCTATGCCTGACGCGAACATCCTGGGCGTTAATTTGATCCAGATGATGAAGGGGATCGAGTGTATTGTGGGCTTAAGTAACGACCCTCAGTTCGGGCCTGTCGTCATGTTCGGTCTTGGGGGTGTCTTTGTTGAGGCATTAAAAGATGTGTCTTTTCGCATTGTTCCTTTTGGAAAAATGGAGGCTGGACGTCTCATTAACGATATCAAGACAGCAAAGATCTTGGATGGATTTCGTGGTATCCAGGCAGATAAAGCGTCGATCGTTCAGACGATCTATTCTATCCAAAAGTTGGCCCCGCTGGTCAAGGAGATCGATATTAACCCGCTGATCACCAATAAAGATGGCAGCTTTGCGGTGGACGCGAGGATCATCCTGTAGAAAGTTTTAAAAAAGAATCTTTATTGACAAATTT
>CAZAOD010000095.1:0-1881 GCA_964486675.1 uncultured Planctomycetales bacterium
CAGAAAAACCTGTTGGATTGATACCGCTTGCGGACATTGTGGCATGGCGCCAAACCCCACTCGCTGGGATCCAGACTTTCATAAAGACCCAAAGCGCGTCATGATTGATTTCGTTGCGCCAAGCTCTGCTCCAGGCAAAATCAGCACGGAAAGTTACCAATCCTGTTGTCGCATCATATCCAGACGGTCCAAAATTTGAGATCTGAACGTTGCCAGCAAATGATCGCGTCGTCAGCGAAAAAAAGAGAAGAAGAGTGAGGAGTAAAAACCAAAAATACTTTTTCATCTTGATTAAATTTTAGCATAATCTTGCTATCTTTCAACTTGAATAATCAAAATATATCTATATACTAATGTCATTATTATCGTTAAAAAGGCTTACTCGATGAATCGCATTATTAATGTTAAGGCAGTTATTTTCGATATGGATGGAGTTATTACCGATACCATGCGCTATCATTATTTTGCATGGAAACAGGTATTTTCTTCGGTCGGCGCACGCGTCACGCGTCTTGATGTCTATCGGCGGGAAGGCCAGCGCGGGCTGACCAGTATCCAGGGGATGTGTCGGGATAAAGGGATCAAGATCAGCCGCAAGACCGCCCAGCGGCTTTTGGCGCGCAAAGAAGTATTGTTCCAGAAGATATTCAAGAAACGTTTTATACTAGGATCAAGACATTTTGTCCGGAACCTGTCAAAAGAAGGATTTCGCTTAGCTCTTGTTACAGGAACGTCTTTTAAGGAAGTTGAAAAGATTCTGCCCGCGGGATTGCGCGCTCGATTTGACGTTGTGATCACAGGTTGCGATGTCCGGTACGGTAAGCCGCACCCTCAGCCGTTTATTAAGGCGTTACGGTCGCTGCGTGTTAAGAGCTCTGAAGCTATCGTTATCGAGAATGCGCCTTTGGGTGTTTTATCCGCCAAGCGTGCAGGGCTTCGATGTCTGGCGCTTGAGACATCATTGCCGCGCGTCTATCTGTCTAAGGCTGATCGCGTATTTTTATCGTACAAAGAGATGAGGAGTTGCCTTCGCTTTAAACTAAAAGAGTGAAAATTATGATGCCACGCGTTATTGTTATCAATAAAAAAACATTTTACGAATTCTGCTTTTTAGATAAAGAAGGCGCTATGCGCCGTCAGAAAATGCGTCTATCCAAAACCGATATCGCTCATTTTAAAAAAATGCACCAAGCACATCAGTCAACGTTAAAAGAGGTAAAACGTGTCCTTGAAGATTACGATATCGTTTATCGCGTGAGCCATCGCAAGGCGCATATTGACTACACGCGCTACGATCTTGTCGTGACCGTTGGCGGGGATGGGACTTTTTTGCAGGCGGCGCGCCATGTTCGCGATCAATGGATCTTGGGTGTTAATTCGGACCCTCAGCGCAGTGTTGGAAAGTTTTGCCTGGCGAATAAACATAATTTCGCGCAGATATTCAATAAGATCCTGAACAAAAAGATCAAGCCTTCGCTATTATCCCGCATCGCGCTGCAACATGACCGCCTCAAAAGAACATGGCTCATTTTAAATGATGTTTTGGTGTGTGATGTTAATCCGGCTGCCATGAGCCGTTATGTTTTAAAGATCGGCAATCTCCGCGAAGAACAGCGCAGTTCTGGGCTGTGGGTTTCAACGGCCAGCGGCTCAACAGGCGCGACCCATTCATCCGGGGCACCATCTTTAAAGAGGACAAGCTGTCAGATGCTTTATCGCCCACGGGAGCTTTATTATCGGTTTCCTGGTCAATACCGCTTGTCCGGCCACGCGCTGAGCGCGCAGCAAAATATTTGTATTCAGTCGTTGATGCGCAAAGGTGTGATCTATCTTGACGGGGCGCATTCACGAACGTTTTTTCTTTATGGCGATACTGTGCAT
>CAZAOD010000095.1:1891-3360 GCA_964486675.1 uncultured Planctomycetales bacterium
CTTTCACAGCAGTTGATCCTTTGGTTCAAGAAAAATAAGCGGTCTTTGCCGTGGCGCACGACCAGCGATCCTTACAAGATCTGGATATCTGAGATCATGCTGCAGCAAACAACTGTCAATACTGTGATCCCGTATTATGAGCGCTGGATCAGGCGATTTCCTAATATAAAAAGTTTAAGCAACGCAAGGGCTTCAGCTGTCCTTAAAGAGTGGCAGGGCCTGGGTTATTACAGCCGGGCACGCAATGCGCATAAGGCGGCAAAAATAATGGCCCAGCGTTTTCAGGGCCGTATCCCATGCCAGAAAGAGACCTTGCGTCAATTGCCCGGATTTGGGCCTTACACGACAGGCGCTGTCTTAAGTATCGCTTTCGGCCAGCGCGAACCGATCGTGGACGCGAATGTCCGTCGGGTGATGATGCGCCTTGCGGCCATGCGGGGCGCTGCGACCGCGAAACAGGATGTAAGAATAGAGAAACTTTTAATCCCCATTTTGCCTAAAAAAGACATGAGCGCGTTTAATCAGGGGTTGATGGAGCTAGGCGCGCTGATCTGCCGTCCGCAGGAGGTCTTGTGCCTGCAGTGTCCTTTGCGATCTTATTGCCAGGCATACGCGCAGGGCATTCAGGAGATCATCCCTGAGCGAACAAAAAAAGTGTTGGTGCGTAAGGATGTCGCTGTAGCGATCCTTATGAACGGCGAAAAGGTCTTTATCCAAAGGCGGCCGGCAAAAGGGCTTTTGGCGAACTTTTGGGAGTTTCCAGGAGGGAAGAAGGAAGGAAAAGAAAGTCTTTTAAAGGCGCTTGAGCGGGAGATCTTTGAGGAGATCGGCGTAAAGCTCCTTCAGGCAAAACCGTTGCCAAGCGTTAAGCATTTTTATACAAAATTCTGTGTTCATCTATATCCGTTCATTTGTACTGTTTCTGCGGATCCTGGGATCGATCAAACACATCGTTGGGTTTCCCTTAAAGACATCAGCAAATATCCTGTGGCATCCGGAACGGTCAAGATCATTGATATGCTCAAAGAAAGGATTTCATGAGGATCTTACTGACGAACGATGACGGGATCCAGGCACCTGGATTATCCGCTCTTTTTAAAGAACTTATTCAGATAGGGCAGATGACCGTTGTCGCGCCGGATTCTCAGCGCAGCTCTGTCGGCCACGGCATTACCCTCGGCAAGCCGATCGGCGTTAAATGGATGAGAACGCGCCAGGGAGTAGAAGGTTTTGGGCTTACCGGGACGCCGGCTGATTGCGTGAAGTTCGCGCTTAAAGAAGTTTGTAAGCGCAAGCCGGATATTGTTGTCTCTGGAATTAACCTTGGGGCTAATGACGGATGCAGTGTTTTTTACTCAGGGACGGTCGCGGCGGCACGTGAGGCATCACTTTATGGGGTTTGTGCGGTCGCCTTTTCTTTGGATACATTTGTTCATCCGGATTTTGATTATCCCGCTCGATTTGCAGCA
>CAZAOD010000096.1:0-2941 GCA_964486675.1 uncultured Planctomycetales bacterium
AAGGCAGCCAGCAAGACCCCTTATCGAACGATCGTCGTGATCGCGCCCAGCCATCATGTTGGATTTACCGGGGCATCGGTATGGCCTAAAGGATCTTTTGAAACCCCTTTGGGATCGATACCTGTCGATCAAGATTTTGCTACTGATCTTATTACGCGATCTAAAGAATTTGAGTTTGTCCCTGCCGCTTTCGCGAAAGAACATTCTCTGGAAGTTCAACTGCCGTTTCTGCAGAAAGTTTTTGCGGATTTTAAGATCGTGCCGATCGTGATGGGGCAGCCTGGTATCGAAGGGTGTGCGCTTTTAGCCAAAGCTTTACGTCAGACTATCGGTGACAGACAAGACGTCCTGATCGTGATCAGCACGGATATGTCCCATTATCACAGCGCGCATCAAGCAAGGAATATGGATCAGAAGGCTATTCGCTTGGTCCAGGAGCTGAATGTACAGGAGTTTTGGGAAGGTTGCGCTACTAAAGCGATCGAATTATGCGGATTCCTTCCTGTCACGACGGCCATGCTGTACGCGAAAGATAAAGGATTGCAGGTCGATATCCTGCGATACGCAGATTCGGGCGATGTGAGTGGGGATAAGCAGGCGGTTGTGGGATATTTTTCCGCTGTGTTCGTTGCCTCAGTTCAGGATAAAGGCTCTCAGCAGGGCATAAAGGATGAACTAACGAAAGAGCAGAAGCAGAAACTTTTAGAAGTTGCTCGCAAGACGATCTTTGCGCATATTCAAGATGGAAAAGTGTTTGATGTTAAAGAAAAAGATCCGCGCCTTCTTCAGGAAGAAGGCGCCTTTGTCACGCTACATAAACAGGGGCGCTTAAGAGGATGCATCGGTAATATTTTTGGACGAGGCCCGTTGATCGAAACCGTGCGCGATATGGCGATTGCGTCGGCGACCCAAGATCCACGTTTTCGGCCTGTCTCTAAAGATGAGCTTAGGGAATTGGAGGTCGAGATCTCTGTTCTTTCCAAGCCTTGGCGCATCAAGGATCCTGAAGAGATCATGTTGGGCGTCCACGGGGTGATCGTTAGTCGTGGGCCTTTCAATAAAGGATTATTTTTGCCTCAAGTCGCGACAGAACAAGGCTGGACGAAAGAGCAGTTTTTGTCATATCTTTGTTCAGAGAAAGCAGGCCTTCCTGCTGACGCCTGGAAAGATCCTTCTGTGACCCTCGAAATTTTCAGCGCACAAGTCTTTTCCGAAAAGGATTTTCCGTAGAGCTTATACACAGAGATCATCGATTTAATAAAATTATTCTTCGCAAAGGAGCAGATAATGAAGAAAATCTTGAAAGTCGTTGTTATTATCTTAGCTATTGTTCTGTTGTTATCCTTGGCAGCAGGTGTGACAGCATTTTTTGTCCTAAAGAATTTTGACCCTAACGCATTTAAGCCTCAGATCATCAGTCAGGCGCAGCAGGCCTTGGGGCGTCAAGTGCAGGTCGGTGATATGAAAGTGAAGATCTCATTATCGCAAGGATTATCCGTGAACGTGGATGGATTCGCGATCGCCGATGACCCGCAGTTTTCCAAGAAGCCTTTTGTTTCTTTAGGAAAGGTGAGCCTAGGCCTTGATCTTTTAGGGGTCGTGACCAAGCGGCAAATTAATGTTTCCACGGTAGAGATCCTGGAGCCTAGGATCTCTTTGGTGCGTAATGCGGAAGGCATGTTTAATTTCCAGACATTGGCGATCCTTAAGGAAAGTAATGATCGATCTTCTGCCTCGTCTTCAGCGGCCCCAGCCGGCGCGTTAGCGGCCATTCTTATTCAGAACATTTTTATTTCAAACGGCGTTTTAGATTTTGAGGATCATTGGGAAGAAGACAAAAGTCTGCAGCTGGCGCAGATCGATTTTAAGATCTCTGACTTTTCGCTCACAAGACCTTTTAAGGTCTTTTTAAAGGCGGCTTGTTTAAGCGTGCAACAGAACGTGACGGCAACGAGCATGGCAGAGGTAGACGTATTGCATGCCGCTGGTATTTTAAAGGATTTGCGGGCACAGGTTGATATCAGCACTCTCGATGCCAGGCTCATCGAGAAGATCGTTCCGGCTATGGCGGCAGCTAAGCTGCAGAACCCTTTTAAGGGGCGTTTTCAATGTGTTGCGGATGAAATAAGGCTGAGTGCCCAGGGTGCCCAGATCAAGAAAATGCAGGGGAGCTTGAGCGGTGGCGAAGCAAAAACACTTTTTTTGAAAGTCCCTGTACAGAACGTAGAAGCGAACATGGAAATTATCGGTGAAAACCTCAGTATCTCTCAGGCTTCTTGCGCCTTAGGAAGAGGCCGCGTTCAAATGAATGCCACGATCGACCGTTATCTATCGAGCCAAGACTATGCCTTTCAGATCGATGCCACGGATATCGATATTGGCCAGGTCGTTAATCAGGGAGGACAAGAAGTCTTGTTAGAAGGGGTTTTGTCTGCGAAAGCTACTATGCAAGGCAAGGCTTTTGAGAGCTTGGCGGCTATGAAGCCCGCGAGCGGGAGTGTCATCGTGCAGTTAAAAGATGGAAAGCTGATCAACATAAATATTTTTAAGGTTGTACTTGATAAAATGAGCATGTTGCCGGACTTAGGCGAGAAATTAAAACAGAATTTGCCTGAACAATACCGATCAAAGCTTGAGCAAGATAACACGAGTATTCATTCCGCTGATCTTGATGTGGGTATTCGATCGGGCCAGATGGATGTTCGTTCGGCAAAAGCTCAGGCAGATATATTCCTGCTTTCTGGCCAAGGCACGGTTGGTCTTGATCTTCAGACGGATCTTGCGGCGCGTATGGTTGTCCCTAAGGATTTATCTGAGAGCATGGCAGTGACTGTTAAAGAGCTCGCCTTTTTAATGGACCCACAAGGACAGATCATCATCCCTGTGACGATCTCAGGACGGGCGCCGGACCGTTTGAGCTATATGCCTGATCTGGAGTATT
>CAZAOD010000097.1:0-213 GCA_964486675.1 uncultured Planctomycetales bacterium
AAAACTGATCATCATTTTGCTGATGTATATCGGTCGTGTCGGGCCGCTCACGCTTGCTTTCGCCTTGCAGAGATTATCGACGCGGCCAGCTAAATATGAACACCCTGAAGAAGATATTTTTATTGGATAAAAGGAGGATGTATGAACGCACGTAGCGCGCTTATTATCGGGTTAGGGCAGTTTGGGTCCACGCTGGTAGAAGATCTTTCGAAA
>CAZAOD010000097.1:223-603 GCA_964486675.1 uncultured Planctomycetales bacterium
CTGGGAGTTGATCGTTATTGACAGCGATCCAGAGAAAGCTCAACACGTCAAAGACCGCGTCAGCCAGGTTATCATTGCGGATGCCGCGAATCGAGAGGTCCTGCAAAAATTTGCGACACAAACAGAGATGACCATTGTCTGTTCCGGTGAAAAGATCGACAATAGCGTTCTTATCACGTATTACCTAAAGGATATTGGTATCAAACGGATCTTGGCGAAGGCATCCAGCAGGGAGCACGGAGAGATCCTGCGCGCGGTTGGCGCGGATCAGATATTGTTCCCAGAGCGTGAGACTGCGCAGCGTTTAGCCCTGAACTTAACTTCGCCTGATATTATGGAGGTCATTAAACTATCCGATAATTTTGACATTGTTGAAGCTT
>CAZAOD010000097.1:613-2917 GCA_964486675.1 uncultured Planctomycetales bacterium
AAGCTTCTATCCCTGATAGTTTTATCGGAAAAACGATCAAAGAATTAGCTTTGCGTAATAAATATCAGATCGACGTTCTCGCGATCAAGAACGCGTTAACCGGCAATTTGATCATCATGCCGCCCGCCGAGCACAAATTTAGCCCAGATGACATCATGATCATTATTGGAGGTATTGACTCTATCGAAAAATTCAATATTCGATAGTTTACGCTTTAAAAACGATCGATGTAAATGATGTCACGACAAGCGATCAAGCACCCGCAACAACTGACACACGCGTTTAAAATTCATAAAAATTATTGTTACCAGAGGATCCTTATGCTATAGTTCATATAGCAAATAGTTAGGGAAGCTAATCATTCTCAAAGGAGTCCAGCATGGCCCTCACATTAGAACGATACGCGGAAGCAGTTCTCGAGATCTTTCCGGTGATCATCCGCGAATTCTTGCGTCAACCCAACATGAAGGTTGCCAAGATCCCCTTAACGGTCCCACAGCTGTTCATTATGGACTATCTCTATCGCCATGACAGATCAAAGATGAAGGATCTGGCCGGTTTTATGAACGTCACAATGGCGACCATGACAGGGATCGTCGATCGGCTTGTTAGGGATGGCTATGCGGCCCGGACCATTGACGCTAATGACCGGCGCGTTGTCAGCATTGTTTTATCAGCTAAGGGGATGGCTTTGGCTAAAAAGATCCACCAGATCCGCCGTGAAGGGATCATGCATCTTTTTCAGAAAATCTCAATGAAGGATCGCGCGAACTACCTTAAGATCCTATCGTTGATCTGTGATGCATGTCAAAAAGGCACGAATGAGAAATAAGACCCAAGATACCGCCATCATTATTCTTTTCTTTTTTCTTACCATTTTTTGTTGCCCACCGCCCAGCGCGTTCGCAGAAGAGCTTATGCTGACCCTTGATGAGGCGATCACGCTTGCTTTACGGGATAATCGATCCATACGCTTACAAGCGCAGGATGTCGCGCGTATCAAAGCTCAGCTCGCCAGCGATAAAAGCGAGCTTTGGCCAACGTTGACCTTTGCCGGTACACAGCAGTACGATAAAGGATACTATCCCGCGGACATGAGCTCGACGATCACGCAGACATCGATCCGTCAATACCTTTACAAAGGAGGCTCGATCACGAACCAGATCGAGAAAACAAAATATGATATGCAAGCCGCGCAAGCGATCACGATCAAGGCGCGGCATGAGATCATTTTAACCGTTACGAAAACCTTTTGCGCGACACTGCTAGCCCAAGAATACGCGCGCCTTAATAAAGCGATCATGGACAATACGCAGCAACATCTAGAATTTGTTTCTGCTCGCTATCAAAAAGGGTTGGCCTCCGAGAACGATGTTCTTCGGCTTAAGAACTCTTTGGAAAATGTCACTGTGGTCTATTATGAGTCGCTCGATCAGGTCAGTTCGCTAAAAGCGATCCTTCGTAATGTACTTTATCTTGAAAACGACATTGTTTTATCTTTGACAGGAGCCCTCGCGTACGAGCCGAGGGACTTTCTTTACGATGAGAGTTTTTTAGAGGCTTTGGCAGGCCGTCCTGAGATCAAAGAATTTGAGGCCCGTGAGAGATCCGGCATCAAAGCGGTCGAGATCGCGAAAGCGGATGGACGTCCAACCATCCATGCCTCTTGGGATTACTACAGCCGTTCGCATATCCTTTCAACCGCATCAAAGAATTGGAATGACAACATGGTGATCGGCGTAACATTCTCTTGGCCTGTCTTTGACGGCTGGGGCACGAAAGCGAAAGTGGATCAAGCGATCGCGGATCTCAAACAAGCACAGCTCTTAAAGGAAAAAACGATCAAAGACATCGCGCTGGAACTTAAACAAGCGTATCTTATTCTAAAGGGTTCAATGTCACGGCTCCAAGCTGTCGAAGCGGAGCTTGCCTGGTATGAAAATTCGATCAAAAAGGTCGTCGCGCAATACGAAAAAGGGGAAGCAAGCCAGCTTGATCTTTCGGACGCGCAGATAGGCCGGGATATTTCGATCTTCAAAAAGACCCAAGCGACTTATGATTACTTGGTCGCTCACGCTGATTTTCTTAAGGCCACCGGAGGATTACAATGAAGAAAACTGTTATCATCATAACCATCTTGATCTTTAGCGTTCTTGTTGTTGTGGGATTCGCGCGTTTTTATTTCGATAAATATCGATCAAAAATAGAGATCGTCGACCATGCCATTCCTGTTCAGGTCGAGAAGGCGCAAACGCACACGATGAATCGAAGCCTGGAGTATGTGGGCAACGTCAGAGCTCAAGA
>CAZAOD010000098.1:0-2637 GCA_964486675.1 uncultured Planctomycetales bacterium
CCGCAAGGGCCATGGGTTGTCGCGTATAGCGGTGCCCATCCTTTTGATTTTGAGCCGATGCCGGCACCGATCATTTATTCAGATAAAGTATCGACGGGCAAGCAACAAGAAACTGCCCCTCCGCCATATTTGATCAAGCCTCTAAGAAGAGTTTCTCGCGTGACAAAGCTATGGTACCGTGTGCGATGGGAAGATGCTGTTACCACGGCGCATCCTGTGCCGTATGTGTCGCCATGGAGCGATGTCGTTGAGTATATGCCGCCCAGCCTTGTCATTAAATATAAAAAGTTAACACAAGGTATTCTTGAGTGGACAAAGGTCCCTCAGGCGCATTTATATGAAGCGCAATCAGCTCCCAGCAAGAGCGGCCCTTGGACGCAAATATATTATGGATATTTTCCTGCCCAGCCGCTAGCGGCTCAACAGGGAACGTGGTATCGTGTTCGGGCCTTACATAAAAAAGGAAGCGATATCACGGACATGACCGACTGGAGCGTGCCGCAACGCCATACTCAGGGGCAAGGATTTTTGCATTCCGCTGGCACGATGATCAAGGATGAGAATGGCCAAGGTAATGAAGTTGTCCTCCAGGGAGTTAATTTGGGAGGATATCTTTTGACCGAGCGATTCTTTACGGGATTGGGTGATGGGGACAACCCTACCATAGAAGATGACTGGACATTAAGAGATGTTTTGATCCAGCGGTTTGGGGAAGTCGGATGTCGCGATCTTTTTAAGACCTATCAGAACGCTTATATTAAAAATTTTGATCTTGATTATCTTAAGGAGATCGGCGTGAACTTGGTAAGATTGCCGATCTTTTACAGGATACTGCAAAATGATGATGGAACATGGGTGCTGAATGATCAAGGGCAGATCGATTTTGAAAAGATCGACTATATTGTGGACGAATGCGCCAACCGCGGCATATACGTGCTGCTTGATCTACACGGTGCTCCGGGAGCCCAAAGTCCAGAAGCGCATACAGGGCGTGCGAATTTCAACAAACTGTTCGAGAACAGTCCTCAAGGTGAAATATATCGGCAGAGGACAGAAGACCTTTGGATTGCTATCGCGGATCGTTATAAAGATAATCCATGGGTGTGTGGCTACGATCTTCTTAATGAGCCAACGGGAGCGCCGACCAACGCTGATCTTTGGAGCATGTATGACCGCCTCTATGACGCGATCCGCGCTGTCGACCAAAACCACATCATCATGATGGAAGGTATTTGGGATTGGGCAACGCTGCCAACGCCTTCATCGATGAACTGGAGCAACGTCGTTTACCAATTCCATTATTATTTATGGGGCAGCGATGAGGATGTTCAGGCTCACATGGACTTTATCGATCAAAAGGTCGCTGAGGGACAAGTTCAGCAGCCGTTATATCAGGTCCCGGTCATGATCGGAGAATTTCACGGCTTTACGCAGAAAGCCACCTGGGAATACTATTTGCAGAAGTTCAACGAACAACGCTGGAGTTGGGCGACATGGACGCATAAGACCTATCCAGCGCCGTCTAATTGGGGATTTTTCAACCATGCCTTTTACGGAACAGAACTTCCAAGGTTTCGAGATCCCGGAGGAGATCCTTATGAAACGTTAGCGGATAAGTTCAAGCGTTATGCCACGCTAGATCATCATGAGCGTAACGCGGCATTAACAAACATCATGGACGCGTACCTTGTTCCGCCGGTGACAACACCATTTATTAAGCGCGTTTCACCGGAAAGTGTATTAGTTGTGGCAACCGATTTTTATATCCATGGCAAGAACTTTGGGGCCACGCAAGGGTCCGGGGTCGTGTCTTTTAACGGGATCGCCATACCCGTGATCTCTTGGTCCGATGATCTTATTCGCGTGTATATACCATCAGCGATCACGTCGCTCTACGGGACGATCACTGTTCATACAGGCCAGGGGATCAGTAATCCAAAGTTGCTACATGTTGTTCAGCCTCCCCAGGTCACGAGCGTTGTTCCGCCCTCTGGGCCAGTGGGTACACAGATCTGGATTTACGGAAAAGACTTTGGGTCTTATAAAGGGAAGATCAAGTTTTACTCTCCGCCAGGGTCAACCAATGGTGGCTTGGCAGAGATTATTTCGTGGACAGATACACGTATTCGATGTGTTGTCCCTAATGACGCGATCACGGGGCCTGTCACGATCACGACGCCTTACGGTAACGCAACGTTCGGTTTCGCTATCACGCTTTCTAACCAGCTTGTCGATAAGAAATCTTTCTCTGCCAGGGTTCGTTAGTCTTCAAAAGGCTTTTGGAGCAAGCCTTTGCGAGCTGTCGTCGATCTCAAAATATTCCTTTTCTTTAAAATCAAAAAAGAACGCTAACAGGTTGCTGGGGAACATTTGCACCGTGTTGTTGTATTCGCGGACGTTGCCGTTATAAAAACGGCGGGCCGCTTGGATACGGTTCTCGGTGTTGATCAGTTCATTTTGCAGCGATAAGAAATGCTGGTCGGCCTTCAGGGCTGGATAATTTTCCACAACAGCAAAAAGGCTCTTTAGGGAACCGACAAAAGCGTTCTCATCTTTTGCCTGCGCCGATGGGGAGCCGTGGGAATTTAAAGCTTGCGCGCGCATCGCAGTGACGGACTCTAAGACAGTCTTTTCATG
>CAZAOD010000098.1:2647-2915 GCA_964486675.1 uncultured Planctomycetales bacterium
GGGATCAGGTCATAGCGCCTTTTTAGTTCTGTGTCGATACCGCTCCAAGATTCCTCTGTCGTGTTCTTAAGTCGCACGAGTTTATTATAAGTAGCCCATATCGCTATGACAATAATGCCGATCACGATCAAAGGGACCATCAAAGATTCCATGATAAAGCTCCTTTCGTAAGACGCGTTGACGCTAACTGAGAGAAGGATTTTCGTTTAATTCTTTTATCAGGTACGCAGGGACGCGTTCGATCATGCCAACACCTACATCAAGGCAT
>CAZAOD010000099.1:0-2911 GCA_964486675.1 uncultured Planctomycetales bacterium
ACAGGTGGCGTTGTTTCCAGTCTTGGCAAAGGCCTTGCCTCTGCTTCCATCGGAAAGATGTTAGAAGCCCGTGGATTGACAACAACAACGATGAAATGCGACCCCTATCTAAATGTCGATCCGGGAACTATGAATCCTTTTCAGCATGGCGAGGTTTATGTCACTGATGATGGCGCGGAAACAGATCTCGACCTGGGACATTATGAGCGTTTCACGAACGCAAAAGTAGGCAAGGACAGCAATATCACAACAGGAAAAGTATATTATTCCGTTATCGCTAAAGAGCGCAAGGGAGAATATTTAGGGAAAACAGTCCAGATCATTCCGCATATTACCGATGAAATAAAAAACGGCATCCGTAAGGTCGCGAAAGAACGCGATGTGGATGTCACGATCGTTGAGATCGGAGGTACCGTCGGCGATATCGAAAGTCTTCCTTTTCTGGAGGCGATCCGGCAGATGCGCTGGGAGCTGGGGACAGGATATTGCATCTTTATTCATTTGACCCTTTTGCCGTTCATTCGTTCAGCCGGAGAGCATAAAACAAAACCAACGCAACATAGCGTTGGCCGTTTACGCGAGATCGGCATCACTCCCGACATCTTATTGTGCCGCACGGAAAAGACCATTACCAAAGAACAGAAAGAAAAGATCGCGCTTTTCTGCAGCGTTGACCGCGAGGCAGTCATTGAGGCGATCGATGTTAAATATATTTATGAAGTGCCTTTGCATTACCAGAAACAGGGCTTAGATGATCTGATCTTGCGCAAGCTGAACATTTCCCGCCCTGAAGGGGATCTGCATAAGTGGGAAGATTTTGTGATCAAGCGCCTTAAAAGCCCCAAGCATGAGGTCAAAATAACCGTTGTTGGTAAATACATAACATTGCCGGATGCTTATAAATCTATCTATGAATCTTTAGTGCATGGGGGCATTGCTAATGACGCGCGGGTCGTTATTAATAAAGTAGATTCTGAAGATCTAGAGAAAGGCAATATCGCGAAGATCCTTGAGGGGTCTGATGGGATCCTGATCCCCGGCGGGTTCGGCGTGCGCGGGATCGAAGGAAAGATCCGCGCCGTAGAATATGCGCGGGAAAATAAGATCCCTTTCTTTGGGATCTGCTTAGGCATGCAGGTGGCTACGATCGAGTTTGCTCGGCATGTCTGCGGCATGAAAAACGCTAATTCCAAAGAGTTCGATCCATCGACACAGTATCCGGTGATCGATCTTTTAGAAGAGCAAAAGAAAGTCCGAAATATGGGGGCTTCTATGCGTTTAGGCGCGTACGCTTGCCATGTCGTGAAAGGTACGCACAGCCATAAGGCCTACAAAAAAGAGAATATCGCCGAACGTCATCGGCATCGTTACGAGTTCAATAATCATTTTCGCAAGGATCTTGAGAAAAAGGGAGTTGTATTCGCTGGCATTCATCAGGAAAGGAATCTTGTTGAGATCCTTGAACTTAAGGACCATCCCTGGTTCGTTGCCTGCCAATTTCATCCGGAGTTCAAATCTAAGCCAGACAAAGCGCACCCACTTTTTCAGGATTTCATCGCTGCGTCATTGGCTCAACGTTCAAAACAGAAAGCATGATAAAGACTAAGAAAATCTTTGTTTTTCTAAGCTTTATCGCCTTAACCATCCTCTTGGCCGTTGCTTATTGGCCTTCGATCAGCTCCTATTATGTTGTTCATGACGACACCGTTTTCTTCTTAAAATCAGAGACACGGCTTGATCCCCCTGGAACTTTTGCCCTTATGGGTCGAGGTCGTCATGTGGGGGCTGTTTTATTCGCGTTCTTTGGCCAACTTGTGCGATCGATAGATGATCTAAGGATCATCCGTTTTTTAAGCCTTATTCAGTTGTGTGTCTGCGGATCTCTTATGATCGCGTGGATGCAAAAATATTTCTCTAACAAGGTTGGCGCGTTCTTGGTGATGTTGATCGCGCTGACCTTACCGCCTTTTCAAGTCATCGTTTCTAATACGGGCATGTGTTTCTTGCCGTTTTCTGTTCTCTTCGCCATCATAGCTTTTCGTCTGGCAGATGGCCTCCTCACCGACAAGGTCTCTTTAAAGACGCTTGTGTCCTGGAGGATATTTTTTGCCGTCCTTTTCTTTGTCGCAGCGCTTTCAACATATCAGCCAGGAGCAATGTTTTATTGGAGCCTGTTTGGCTTTTGGATCCTTTTCTCAAAAAAACAGGGTTTTAGGGAAGGCATGATCAAAAGCGGCTTATTGCTCTTTCCAGCTGTTTTGGGGTTCGCTACTTACGCGGTAATCCTCCAGCTAACAAAAAAATATTTTGTGCAATTCAATCTTTTTAGCTATAACCCCTATGTTTTTTCAACAGACTATTTGTCTAAGTTGCGATGGTTTGTTGCAGAGCCAGTTGTTCATATGCTCAATCTGTGGAATATTTTCCCAAAGACCATTTATGCGGTGGGTGTTCTATCGCTGATAGCTTTAGGGATGTTGGTCGCCTTTTTAAGGAGGGCTAAGGACGCGCAGGCCCTGAGCTTCGCAGAGATCGCAGGGCGTGGATGTATTCTGATAGCATTGCTTTTCTTAAGCGCTTTGCCAAATCTTGTAACAACAGCTGACATGTCTTTGTATCGGTGTTATATGGCGCTAGCCGCGCTTATTACTTTTTTGATCGTTTGGTCGATATGGCAGCTTTTCTCTGTCGGGTATGGCCGAAAGATTTTCTTTCTGATCTTGATCTTTTTTAGCGTTTTTGGAATAGCTCAGGCACGCCAAACCGTTCTTAAGTATCGGGTTCAGCCAAGTCATCAAGAAACACTTTTTTTCTTGGACGCTGTCAGGCAAAAGAATCTCGGTGATTATGAAAGGGTCTATGTCGTCCTCTTGGATGAACAACAGTTCGCCAATAGAGGGGATGAATACGG
>CAZAOD010000100.1:0-290 GCA_964486675.1 uncultured Planctomycetales bacterium
CCAACTATTAAACCGTATGGCCCTATACCCCTCGAAAGGAGGGGATTTTTATGGTTCGGGAGAATATGACGGCTAAAAAGAGCCGGTATATCAGCGTCCGTAACGGCGGCGAGGAGATGTATGTCGAGAATATCCCAACGTCAGGGCGCATGCGTGATCATCTTCCGGCCGCTAAGTTGCGGTTGCGGGAGATTCAGCGGGTCATGCCGCTGGGCAAATGGTCGATCACGATTGAACAGCAGTGGAAGGAAGGCGGTGTATCGCACTTTCAGATGCTGGATGTTGTGACG
>CAZAOD010000100.1:300-1982 GCA_964486675.1 uncultured Planctomycetales bacterium
CAAATTACAAGAATCGGTTCTATAAAAAGGGAGGGCATTTCAATGGCGAAGAAAGCGAAGAAGCAAAAGGTCGTAAAGGTTCAGCCGGAAGTTAAACAGACCCGCAACGCTCTGATGTTGCAGGCGAAGGATCGTGGTATCAAGAATTTCAGGGTGCTTAATAAAGAGGAACTCACACAAGTGTTGGCGGATGGCGTAACGCAGGAGCGGATCAATGAGGTTGTGGCTGGCGCAGTCACACGCTGGAAAGCGGGCTGGGGCAAAAGGAAGGCGCAGAATGAAAGTTAAAGCTGAACTTGATTTAAAGGTTGAGATGGGTGGCGTGTCGCATGATGGCACCGGGTGTCAGGGCTACTTGCCCGAAGGCACCCGGTACGAGGATATTGTCCGGGTGTTCGGCCAGCCCCAGCTTGGCAGATCGCTTGATGGCAAGATCAAAGCGGAGTGGGTGGGCAGGATCAACGGGTTGGTGTTCACGATCTACGATTACAAATCATCGCTCGAGCCGGAGCGGAACACCGACTGGCATATCGGCGGGAAACAGAAGTTTGTGGCGGAGTTGATCAGAATATATTTTAGAGCAAGAAAGTAAAAAATCTGATTTTAATCAACCTTGTGAAAGTCAAGCTTAATTTAAGCTTGACTTTATCCTTTTCTATGGTTAAATATTATATAGAAAAGGAGGTGCTTACAATGTCAGTTCAAATACCTATTTTACCAAGATCGAAAAAATTCGGTTACGTAATTTGGAAACGAAAACAGGATTTTGATGTGAAATCATGTCTTAAGGATCTTGAAAATGCAAACGTCGTTTTTGATGGTGAGGAATTGGGGGAAAAGCGGATTGATTGGAAGTATCGCCGCATTTCTTTGGGGTGGAGACAAACAAGAGAGATCCCAAGCAGTAAAAAGGACTTTAATGTTTCATTAAATCGAGACGGGAAGCTAATAATAAAATGTCAATAACATTAGAAAGCCATGCTAGCCCGCAACTAGATGTGTTGCCTATTAAGGAATCCCATCGACTTATTGATGATGGGCTTTTTTATTACGAAGCATCAATTGCGGGACATGCAGAAAGATATAGGAGAGGAGAAACATCTCACACGCTTCATGTGTGGTGGGCAAGGAGGCCACATGCTTCAATGCGCATGTTGGTTTTCGCCGCTCTATGTAAAAGTACCGATGATCGAGCATTAGAGATATTATCAAATCTCAGAAACAATTCGATTAAAGATGCTCAAGGAATACTATCTTCGCAGTATGTTAGTACTCCAAGAGTATTGTATATGTTTGCTGGTGGGGGGACGATACTGTTTGAGGCGGCCAATATTGGTGCCGAATCATATTCGGTTGATTCAAATGAATTATCTATATTTATTCAAAAGTGCAACCTTGTTTATTCTCGAGAAATAAAACCTGCTCAACGGATTGCTTTAATTAAGGAATCCGGCGAACGTGTACTTAATGCTCTTGCTAAAAAATCTTTAGATCTCTTTCCGTTGAGAGAGAAGAATGACAAGAACGGATCAACTGCTTTCGGTTATCTTTGGAGTTATTCTCTCAAATGCCCTAAATGTAAATATAAATATTACCTCATGAAACGACCGTGGCTGTCACAGAAACATGGCAAGAAATTAGCATTAATATTGTTAAATGGGAAAGACAGTCAACGGGTTGAG
>CAZAOD010000100.1:1992-2366 GCA_964486675.1 uncultured Planctomycetales bacterium
GAAAAGTATGAATTTATTTCTAATTGGGTTGGTAGGTCGGGGAAGGCGAAATGTCCTTCATGTGGGCACGTCACAGATAAAATATCCATTTCTGATACTACCGATGAAATTCTTGCTATTGCAAAATTGAAGGACACGAAAGGTAAAGATTTCACTCCAGCGTTAAAAAAGATTATTCCAGAGTCGGAAACGCTCAAAGATATAGAAAAAGAAGTATTAAAATCGATGAATGCTTCTTTGCCATTAATATCGCTACCTAAGTGGTCGGGCATTGTTAATCCCGCAGGGTACGGCATGGAAACTTATGCTGACTTTTTGAATGCTCGCCAAAGATTAGTTTTACTGATGCTTATCGAGTCTTTAATCGAAGAATA
>CAZAOD010000100.1:2376-2765 GCA_964486675.1 uncultured Planctomycetales bacterium
GGATATCGCAGAACGAACAGGTTGGGAGGGCTTTTTGTGGTCCCGGAGTGCCGATGCTTTGGGATTATGTTGAAACTGATCCCATAATGAGTGGCCCTGCTAATTTATGGAAAAAACTTGATAGAATTGTAGAGGGGGTTGGTTCCATCCCACAATTTATTGTTCCCGTGCATGTCGAAAAAGGCATGGCACAAAAACTTTCATTTAAGAGTGATTTTTTTGATGCCATCGTAACCGATCCGCCCTATTACGATAACGTGTATTACACTGCCCTTGCTGATTTCTTTTACTGTTGGAAGAGGATATTACTCAAAACGATTGAGCCGGATTTATTTAGAGAGGAGTCAACGGATTCTAATCATGAATTAGTTGCTTCAACATTTAGAAAT
>CAZAOD010000101.1:0-2610 GCA_964486675.1 uncultured Planctomycetales bacterium
GATCCTATCGATCGGTATGGATAAAGGGATCATGCGTTCAAAATTCAAGATGCGCGTTCTATTCGGAGAAGTGGGAGGGCTTGTGGTGGGCGCTCCGGTCCGCTTGTCAGGGGTGAATGTCGGGACTGTTGCCAAGATCGATTTCTTAAGCCAGGAGCTTGATGGGCGTAACGTAGAAGTCGTTTTGAATCTCTATGACCGCTATAAGGATCAGCTTGTCGCAAGCGAAAGCTTTCAGATCAAGACAGAAGGCATGCTGGGGCAGAAATTCGTTCAGATCAACAAA
The DNA here is from genome assembly GCA_964486675.1 of uncultured Planctomycetales bacterium. Lineage (GTDB taxonomy): Bacteria > Omnitrophota > Gorgyraeia > Zapsychrales > Aceulaceae > CALGLP01. The sequence continues at coordinate 287 of CAZAOD010000101.1, forward strand.
AGCAGTGAAGGGTCTCGTCGACGGATCGACCTGAACAAGCCTGTGGTTGGAGAGGATCCTTTAGACGTTCAGGACCTGGCCAAGACATTCGGCCAGACCGCGCTCTCGCTTCAAGAGACCGCCAAGGCGATCGACTCCATGATGGTGGAGGTCAAGGACCGGTTCAAGACGATCAAGCGTATCTTGAACCGTATAGAACAGCGTTTGATCGATGGGACATTGTTCAGGGTTTTTTAGTTGTCCTGGCAAGGGTCCTGGCTGTGTTCGTATCAGCAATGTATTAACATATTCAACAAGGAGGATGTATGTTCGTTTTTAGCAATTTTGTCTTTGCTTTGGCGCGAGTCGTTGAGATCCTGCTCACTCTTTTTTATTGGCTTATCCTGATCCGGGCCCTTATTAGCTGGGTCAATCCGGATCCTTCGAATACGATCGTTGTGCTTTTACACAAGATGACAGAACCTGTCCTGGAGCCGATCCGCCGTTTTTTGCCGATGTCCGCTATTGATCTATCACCGATCGTGGCTTTTTTGATGATCATTTTCTTAAGGTCATTTCTTGTGTCAACGCTTTTTGATCTCGGATATCGATTACGTTAATCTTATTATAGTAAGGAGTCACGCATGTTCGATCAGATGAAGAAATTGATGGAAATGAAACAGCAAGCGGATAAAATAAAGCGTCAGCTGGAAACAATGCGCGCCGAGGTCCAGGATGTCGACGGCATTCAGATCGTCATTGACGGCGCCCAGCGTTTTCATTCCATCACGATCAATGAGCAGCTTATTGACCCTCAGCGCAAGGGAGCGCTTGAGCGTGATCTGATAAAAAGTTTAAACAAAGCGATCGCGCGATCGCAATCCATGGCCGCGGACCAGATGAAGGGGATGATGGGTCTTGGCGGGTTACCTGGTTTTTAATCAACAAACATCATTACCCGAAAGCGAGGAGTTGTTATGCCGTATGATAAATCGTTAGATATGGAAGTTTTTAAGGAAGCCAAAGAGTTTGAAGACACGCGCATTACCGTTGGCGTCTTTTCTTACAACGGAGGGGAAAAGAAACTTCAGATCTCTCGTGAAAATAGGACCGCGGAAGAATGGCGCTTTGCCAAGCTTGGACGCATGACCAGGCAGGAAGCCCAAGAAGTCCTTCCAGTCTTGACAAAGGCGTTGCAGAACATGTAAATGATCCTGGGCAGGACGAGCAGATCCTCGTCCTGCCCAGCCATATAACAAAAGGATGGGACATGGCCGGTGAAGTTTATTTGACAAAAGAAGGGTACGAAAAATTACAGACAGAACTCGAACGTCTGAAGACCGTTGAGCGTAATAAGATCTCAAAGGCTATTGGTGAGGCACGGCTTTTAGGCGATATCTCAGAGAATGCTGAGTATGACGCGGCCAAGGACGCGCAAGCCCATTGCGAGGCCCGCATCGCGGAGCTTGAGGAAAAATTATCTCGTGTGCGTATCATCGACAATGAAGATATCCCTAAAGATAAAGCTTTTATTGGCGCTTTCGTCACGATTGTAGATGCTGATTCAGGTTCAGAAGATCGCTATATGCTGGTTTCGCCGGAAGAATCTGACTATGAATCCGGCAAGATCTCGATCCAGTCACCGATAGGCAAAGCATTGTTAGGCCGCCAGGTGGGCGAGGTTATCGAGATCAACGTTCCGGCAGGGACATTGAAATATAAAATAACAAAGATCGAACGATAACGAGGTATTCATGGTTTCTATTGGCGTTGTTGGCTGTGGGCATTGGGGGCCGAATCACATTCGCATCTTTTCTCAGATCTCAGGGGTGAAAGTGAGCATGTGCTCGGACCTTGATGAAGGACGTTTGCAGGCGGTCAACGCGTCTTTTCCTGATATTCAGACGACAAAGGATTATAAAAAGATCCTTGGAAGCCCTGCTATCGACGCCGTTTGTATCGCGACACCCACGGCGACACATTATCATCTTGTGAAAGAAGCGCTGCAGGCTGGTAAGCATGTCCTCTGCGAGAAGCCGTTAAGTCTTCAGGCATCAGAGTGCGTAGAGTTGAAAAGCTTGGCTGATCATCAAGGCAAGATCTTAGCCGTTGGCCATATCTTTTTATTCAATGAGGGGATCCGCAAGCTTAAGGAATATGTTCAGTCAGGGGAATTAGGTAATATTTATTACGCGCATTCTGAAAGGACGAACTTAGGGCCTTTTCGTTATGATGTCAATGCTCTTTGGGACTTGGCCCCTCATGACCTTTCGATCTTTAATTATCTTTTTGACGGTGCTCCGGTCAGCGTGCGCCCCGGGCAGACGCCGCAATGAATCTGCCCG
>CAZAOD010000102.1:0-2594 GCA_964486675.1 uncultured Planctomycetales bacterium
TGGCTGTAACCGCTCCCTGTGCTTTTATCGATCCTTGGGCCGCTATCGTGATTGGAGGAGTAGGCGGGCTTATCGTTGTTTTAGGGGTTGTGATCCTTGATAAGCTTCAGATCGATGATCCGGTTGGTGCTGTTCCAGTCCATGGTCTTAATGGTGTTTGGGGCACGCTTTCCATTGGTATTTTTGGTAAAGCAGCTTTGGGAGTTCCTTCCAACGGCCTTTTATATGGCGGAGGATTTTCTCAGCTTGGGATCCAGCTGTTAGGCGTTTTGGCTGCTGTCAGCTTTGTCGTTGTCACGATGGGGCTTCTTTTTAAGATCGTTGACGCCACGATCGGGCTTCGTGTTTCGAAGGAAGAGGAGTTCAAGGGTTTGGATATCGGAGAACATGGAATGGAATCTTACTCTGGCTTTCAAGTCTTTACGACCCAATAAACCAGAGATCGGAGGTTAATATGAAATTAATTATTGCAATGATTCAGCCGCACAAGCTGCCTGATGTCAAAAAAGCGTTGTTTGATGCGCAAGTACATAAAATGACAGTCACAAATGTATTAGGATGCGGTCAACAAAAAGGTTATAGTGAGACATATCGAGGCGTTATTCATGAGATCAATCTTTTGAAAAAGATACGCCTAGAGATCGCAGTAAATGAAGACTTTGTAGAACCCACAATTAACGCTATAATGAAAGGTGCTCGTAGTGGTAATGTGGGCGATGGTAAGGTGTTTGTCTTGGACTTGCCCCGCTGTATTCGTATCAGGACTGGGGAAGAAGGAAAAGAAGCCATCGGATAACCTTTGATCATGATCATCCTAAGGAGGAAAAGTCAATGAATGAAAAATTAGAAAAAGGACAAGGTAAAGAGCTTCAGGACCTATACGGAGAGAACGTTTTTAGCCTGAAAGTAATGCGTAACTATCTTTCAGAGCCAGCCTGTAAGTCTTTGAGCACGACGATCCGCACTGGCGGAACGCTGGATCCGAGTATCGCTGATGAAGTTGCTGACGCGATGAAGACATGGGCGTTGTCCAAAGGGGCGACACATTTTACTCATTGGTTTCAGCCGCTAACAGGCCTTACTGCGGAAAAACATGACGCATTCATCTCTCCCGACGGTGAGGGTGGAGCTATCTTGAAGTTTTCTGGCCAAGAGTTAACGCAAGGTGAGCCAGATGCGTCTAGTTTTCCATCGGGTGGATTACGTCCCACCTTTGAGGCGCGAGGATATACTGGATGGGATCCAACAAGCCCAGCATTCATCAAGGAAAGCCCTCAGGGTGCGACACTGTGCATTCCAACTTATTTTGTCGGTTGGCACGGCGAAGCTCTTGATAAGAAAACGCCACTTTTACGTTCCATGAAGGCGTTGTCCAAACAAGTATGCCGACTAGCAGAGCTGTTTGGGATTAGCTCCAAGGGAAAGCAAGCTTATGCCACCTTAGGTGGAGAGCAAGAGTACTTCTTGATCGATCGCGAGTATTACAATCAAAGGATCGATCTTATTCAGACCGGAAGGACCTTGTTTGGCAAGGAGCCTGCCAAACATCAACAAATGGCGAATCATTATTTTGGCGCCATTAAGACTCGTATTATCGCGTTCATGGAAGATCTTGATCGTGAGATGTGGAAGCTGGGTGTTCCTACCAAGACGCGCCATAATGAAGTTGCTCCTGCGCAGTTTGAAGTCGCTCCGGTCTTTGAAAGTTTGAATTTGGCTGTTGATCACAACATGCTATGCATGGAGATGCTTCAGAAAGTAGCTGAACGTCATGGACTTGCCTGTCTGTTGCATGAAAAACCTTTCGCAGGCGTCAACGGTTCTGGAAAGCATAATAATTGGTCTATTGTTGGGCCTGACGATAAGAATTGGCTTTCCCCAGGAGAAAATCCACATGAGAACGCGAAGTTCTTGGTGACGTTGTGCGCGGTTATCAAGGCCGTTGACACGTACGCGGGGCTTTTGCGGTCAGGGGTTGCTTCCGCAGGTAACGATCATCGCCTTGGCTCACACGAGGCTCCTCCAGCGATCATCTCGATCTTCCTTGGCGATCAGCTGACAGATATTATTGAGCAGATCGAAAAAGGAGAGGCAAAGAGCTCTAAAAAAGGAGGCATCCTGGAGATCGGCGTTGATGTTCTTCCTAAGCTTCCACGGGATGCGACAGATCGCAACAGGACATCTCCTTTTGCTTTTACAGGGGCTAAATTTGAGTTCCGCGCTGTAGGTTCGAACATGAGCTTAGGCGGGCCAAATATTATATTGAACACGATCGTTGCTGAAAGCTTGGACGAGATCTGTACGATCTTAGAAGCAGACAAGAAGGCTAAGAAAGATTTTAACAGTTCTGTGCAAAAGCTTTTGCAGGCGATCATCAAAAAGCATAAGCGTGTGATTTTTAATGGTGATAATTATACTGAAGACTGGGTCAAGGAAGCGAAAAAACGCGGCTTGCCTAATCTAAAGACGACGCCTGAGGCCTTGGCAGAACTTAAAGACCCTAAGGTCGCCGATTTTTTTGAAAAACATGGTGTATTGACCAAAAGAGAGCTTTTATCAAGGCATGATGTTTATAAAGAAACATATAACACCAT
>CAZAOD010000103.1:0-2438 GCA_964486675.1 uncultured Planctomycetales bacterium
ACGATCTCAGGACGGGCGCCGGACCGTTTGAGCTATATGCCTGATCTGGAGTATTTGGGACGGCAGCTTTTTGAGGCAAGGGGCCGGGAAGAATTGGGCAGGCTTTTAGATAAGGCTCTAGATCGGGGAAAGACCGCTGAAGATGGCTCAAGCTCGACGCAAGCGATCCCTGGCAAGGAGATCATCGGCAACGTTTTGGATGCTATCTTTAAGAAATGAAAAACAATACATCATTCGTACGCAAAAAAAATCTTTTTGATCCGCAAGCAAAGACGCCTTTTAAGCTGAGCCGTTCAAAGTTGGAAAATTTTATGAAGTGCCCTCGTTGTTTTTATCTGGATAGGCGATTAGGCGTGTCCCAACCGAGCATTCCGGCTTTCACGCTCAACAGCGCGGTCGATGAACTTCTAAAAAAAGAGTTTGATATTTATCGTGAGCAAAAGAAAGCCCATCCTCTCATGGTGCAGTACGGTGTTGACGCCGTTCCCTTTGCCCATCCTATGCTTTCCCAGTGGCAGGAAAACTTTAAAGGTGTACAGCACCATCATCTTGATACAAATCTTATTGTCACAGGAGCTGTGGATGATCTTTGGCAGGCCTCTTCAGGAGAGATCTTTGTTGTTGACTATAAGTCGACAAGTACGCGGGACCCGATCGACCTAGACTCTGAGTATAAGCAAGCGTATAAGCGGCAAATAGAGATCTACCAATGGCTTTTGCGCAAGCAAAATCTGCGCGTTGCCTCAACCGGTTATTTTTTGTTCGCCAACGCGAATAAGGATAAGCGTGCGTTCGATGGAAAGCTTGTTTTTGATCTTCAGATCATCGCGTACGCTGGGGATGACAGCTGGGTCGAGGATGTGATCTGCAAGGCGCACCAGTGTTTAAAAAGCGAAATGATCCCAGATTATTCTTCCGATTGCGAATACTGCCAATATTATCAAGGAATTGAGAGTGCGCAAGAAAATCGCTTGATGACATTTGAGCAACAAAAAGAATTCTTATTTTAATGAAGAAATGTAAGCCACACATTTTTATATTAGTTACGGCTTTTTTGGCCGGCTGCGCGTTCACCCAAAGAGATTATGATCTTCAGGAGAAGAAATATGAGCGTGAACGAAAGATACAAGAGCAGCAATCCCAAGGCTCGATGGGGTGGAAGTGGTAAAAAAAGAGTGAAAAATTCTTGCCCTGTTGTCGTAAAATGATAAAATTAATATAGAAATTTATCATTTATAATGATCATATACCCACATAATAGACCATAGATCAAGGCAGCCGCTAACGGCTGCCTTTTGTCTTTATTAAGGAGGAGTGTATGACAAGGAATTTATTCGGATTTCCTAAGAGATTGTATCAAGATTCTCGCCGAAGTTTTCGCGTGAGCGAAAAGACCTCCGTGAAGTGGAGCGTTGGTGGTATTGGAAGCGGCTTTGGCTGTGTCTGTGACTTAAGCGCGACGGGTGCTTTGATCAAGGCGCAACATCCTTTGGCGGAAGGAACGGTGATCTCCTTTGATCAGGGCTCAGGGGTCTTGCCGCCTCAGGGACGCGTTGTTTGGTCTAAGCCAAGAGGCATGTTCCGCCGAGGATCACTATGCGGAGTAGAATTCATTGACGCGCCATCACAGGTCGTGGACCGTCTTAAGAAACGCATTGAGAGCCGTATTGCATCCATGGATCGCAAAGAAACAGTGCTTGCCGTAGTCACGATATTCTTAGTTGTGGTCATGCTTTCACTTGGTGGCTTGGTTCTGGCTCAGCGCGCATCCATCGCGCGAACCGTTGAGCAATCAAACACTCTGATCCTTAGCGCGTCAGGCCAGCAGGCGATGCTTTATCGAGGCTTGATAGCTCAGCATAAAGCCCTGGAAGGTTTGTACTCAGAATTGCAGCTTGAATATGCCTCAGCGAGAATATTGCTTGCCCAAACAGAGAATTTATTAGCAGAAACCCAAAGACAATATACGCAGGCACAGCAAGAGGTTGCAACCCTGAAGACCGCTTTAGCTCAGGCGAAAGCGGATGATCTTGGAGAAAACGTAAAGATGTTGATGGCGCAACGTGAGGGTTTGCGTAGCGACCTGCAGGCGTTGCAAGATGAGATCAACGCGCTAGCGGCGCAAGATTATGTCGCATGGCAAAGTCAAGCCCCAGGCTATAGCAGTCAGCTCGATAGTCTCGACGCTCGTATCAAAGATCTTAAATATGAAACTTTGCTTGCAAGGATAGGTGATCATCACAAGCAGATCCGAGCAGCGAAGGGTAGGATGTCGCAACTGAAGCAGCAAGCCGCTCTTGCTCGACGGGAGGCGCAACGTAAGCATGATGAGATTGCGTTAACCCAAGGAAATCGCGGATTTATTGTTAAAGACGGAAAAGCTTTTACTCCGCCAGAAGCGAAGACTGTAGGATCACCGACAAAAAAAGTCAATATTG
>CAZAOD010000104.1:0-885 GCA_964486675.1 uncultured Planctomycetales bacterium
CCTTAACCCTTTTCCGACTTCGGACTTTTGTTTTTCGACTTTGGACTTTGGACTTGGGACTTTTTGTTTTTCGACTCTGGACTTGGGAATTTTTGTTCTTTTATGTGCATGCCATATACTAAATACTAAATACTAGATACCAGATACCAGATACCAGATACCAGATACTATGCGCTTTTTATCCTTCGGCCTTTAACCCTCTTCACTCTTCACGTTTCACTCTATTTAATCTCGGCCATTCACTTGCGCCCAACCAGTAACCCCCGGAATAAGCGAATGAACACCCTTTTGAGTCCTTAATGCCTTAAGGTCATCCTGATTAAATAATGCAGGTCGTGGACCCACAAAACTCATGTCCCCCTTTAAGACATTAAATAATTGTGGCAATTCATCAAGGCTGTATTTTCGCAAAATCATTCCACCCGGGATTAAATATTGCTCAGGATTTTTCATCAAATGGGTGGCGACTTGAGGAGCGCGAGGATACATTGTCCGAAACTTAGCCATCTTGAAAATAGTATTATTGATGCCGATGCGGTCTGTCCAGAAAATCGCAGAACCCCCAGATTTTAATTTAATCCATGCCGCGATCACCAGCATCGGAACGCTGAAAAGGATGATCAAAACGATCGCTAAAATGAAATCAAAAATACGTTTCATCATGGCCCATGATACTCCTTATAACCCTCTCTGCCTATGCGCTATTTCCTCTCCGCTATTCACTTTCCTATATACTAAACCCTTTTCACGTTTTACACTTCGCTATTCCCGCTTCACTCTTCACGTTATCCGCTTTTCGCTAAATGAGCGCATCGTTTACGTGACCGAAAGGAGCGTAAACTGAAGCGCGAACCCTCCACGTAAAATATCCGCACAAGATATCAT
>CAZAOD010000104.1:895-2408 GCA_964486675.1 uncultured Planctomycetales bacterium
AGGAAGAACGAGAATATCTTTTGAAAAATAATACGGCTTTTCAACCGATGCGATAACAATACCGATCGCGCACTGCGGACCATAGGCTTGACGAAACAAAGAGATCCCACGAACATCAGAAGCATGGATCTTGCTCTTGCATTTGATCTCCACAGGCCATAACAATCCATCTCGCTCGATCACAAGGTCAACTTCAGCCCCGCTATGAGCCCGCCAATGGTATAAATGGACAGAAGAAGAACATGCAGACAATATTTTATAGATCTCTAAAACAACGTGGGTCTCAAAGATAGCGCCAAGGATCGGCTGAGTTGACAACGCTTGAGCGGATGAGACCCTGGCCAGGAAACATGCCATCCCAGTATCGGTAATATACCCCTTGCCTTTATTGCTCAAACGCTTCAGCAAATTTCCATGATAGGCAGGGATCTCCATCCACTGATAGGTGGCTTTAAAAATATCCAACCATCGCCCTGCTGTTTGCGGGGTCACGCCTACCTCTCTTCCCAGCTGGCTATGATTGACCTCCTGAGCTGTCAGAGCGCCAACGATATAAAAAAAACGGCTAAAAGCTTGCTGATCAGAAATTTCAGCAAGAACGCGGATGTCTCGTTCAACATAAGTACGAATATAAGACCTAAAAAAATCACCGATCAGGTCATTAGGAAATTCAAGGATGCCAGGATACCCGCCGCGCCACAACATTTCGAAAAGTCCGCCCTGACCTTGGGGATCGCTCGAATCGATCAGATCATCAAGCGCCAAAAGTTCTTTTCCTCTATTAAGCACTTTCTCTATCCAACTGTCCTGTCTGGAAAAAATCCTTCCCTGCCTCTCGCCGAGCGTCATCGTATCAAGATCAACCATGGCCGCGCGCCCAGCCATGCTTTCACTAATGTTTTTGATCAAAGAAAGATTTTGAGATCCTGTTAAAAAATACTGCCCAGGAGTGCGATCCTGATCGATCTTTATCTTAATAATAGGTAATAATTCTGGAGCATATTGAACCTCGTCAAGAATAACTGGGGTCTTTTGTTGCTGTAAAAAAAGCTCAGGGTCTCTACGCGCTCCGTAAACATCGGTCACTGGATCAAAAATAATGTGTTCTGCGGTCTTTCCAAAAAGATTGCTTAGAAGCGTACTTTTTCCTGATTGGCGGGCTCCTGTCACAATAATAGCAGGAAAATGATCTTTTAATTGAAGAAGTTTTTTCTCTATAATCCTATGATGGTAATTCATACTTGAATTCTAATGATTAAATCATCAATTGTCAAGGATAATATATTTATTTGCTGATTCAATCTATTTCAAGATCGGACTTTGGACTTTATTCTTCTTAAGCCTATCCGCTCTACGCTATGCGCTATTCAAGACCTCGGACTTCGAACTTAACCCACTTCACTCTTCACTAATCACTATCCGCTAAACGCTCTACGCTATTTTCTATCCGCCCAAGCCTTAGGCGTTTGCGAAACAACCCTGTCAACCCGCGGGGTTAACAAGGTTCTTTTCC
>CAZAOD010000105.1:0-2363 GCA_964486675.1 uncultured Planctomycetales bacterium
CTTGTCACCTTTCCATCTTCACCAAAATTAAACCTTTTCTGCCATTGCTCAAATTCTTTTATAGGCGACCTGTAACCTGAAGCTATTTTCATAAAATCTTTGATTGTAAAATTAAAATACTCAGCTATAGGATCAACGCTTTCCATAGGCGCGTAAGTTTCATTTGTTTCTTCCAGAAGAGACATCCAAATTTCTTTTCCCAGGTGGAATTGTGTTTCTATTTTGTAAAAATTTTTAACAGCTACTTCATTTGCGTTACGCATATTAGCTTTTAATATTTTCAGGAATTCCTCTTGATCCTTAAAATACGGCGCAAGGCGAACAGCATTTGACACAACTTCTTTAGATGTTTCCCAGCCGTACGGATTTCTTTTTACTTTTGCCACAACCGCGTTCCATTCTTCTTCGCTGTATTCTTTAAGATTATCTTCGGGCATGGCTTCTTCCTGTTGATACATGGCTACTTTCTGTTCGTTTGCTAAAATCTGTGGATCTGCCGGGGGTTGCGATACTCTATGATCACCGCTAAACAATACGCTGACAACAGCGATCAGGGCGATGGCTGCCCGTTTTCTAAAACTGGCAAGAATCGAGCTGCCAGCCGTTTTCCCTTCGGAAGTGTTGGCGCTTAGGATCTCCGGCTTAACCCCTTTACCAAACACCACCCCTCCTGCAAAGTATTTTCTGGGGATATTCTTGTTCGTGTATTGGTCATGCTCGACCTTGATGATATTGCAGACTCCCTTTTTGAATGTGTCGAGGTATTGGGAGTAGATGGATTGGATATAAGACGGAACATCAGCGTTTAGCGTAGAGCGTAGAGCGTTTAGGTCTTTGTCGTTACTATCCGCTATACGCTGTCCACTATCCGCTAATTTGATTCCTGCTATTTTATTCCTGTCGCTATACACCTTATTCAATATCGAATTCTTAAGCTTGGTCTTATACCAGTAGCTTAAGATAATGGCGTTATAGATCTGACGAAGCGGGGCAAAGTTCTTGCCTTCGTTGACTTCCTTTTCAAGGGCCGGGATAAAGACTTCGCGAACCACATTAGAAGCTAGCGTGGAGCGTGGAGCGTTTAGATTTTTGTCGTTGCTATCCGCTATCCGCTGAACGCTATTCGCTAATGCAAGATAATCCTCTTCCAACATAACCTTCAATCTACTTTCCACCACAAACGCCTTATCGCCGTTCTCGTAAACCTCAGCTCTTTCCGGCATGATCCAGACTTTATTAAAAGTGTCTACCGGGACATTCGTTGTACCGAATTGTTCATGGGCTTTCTTATAGACCTTGGCCCAGAATTCTTTACCTAGGTCTGAATCAGGGTTGATAAGTGAGGCTGTTATCTGCTTTAAGAGATAGTCCTGAGAGAGCATGTCATGGCCGAGTTCGGTATTGCCTAAGCTATCTGGAATGATGCGGTCTTTTTCATAAGGCGAAAGGTTGACCCAGAGGTTGTCCTCAGGAATAGTAAGGCCTGCCAGAAAGTAGCGGATAAGTTTTTCGCTCTCGGCTTTAAGGGCGTCGTCCCTGAGTCCTGACTCTCCGCTATCAACGATAAAGTCAAATTTAAACGGGTTGTCAGGATGGGTTCTGATACCGCGCAGGATCACAGGGATGAATCCGGAACTTAAGGGGACGATTGTTTGGAGCCCGACCGCTCCTGGCAATCCTTGAGCAAAAGCCTTGGCAGGCACAACGCTCATCAGAGTAAATGATAACAAAAGATATATAGCAACCGCTTTAAATCGAAACGATGCCTTTTTCGTAGCTAAAAAAAACATCTTCTTCCTCCCCTTTTTCCTGACATATGAAGTATAAGATATATATATAAGAATTAAAGGGCTTAGGAGGGTTTTTTGGAAAGCGCTACCAGGATCACGGGAAACAGCGAAAGATCTGTCTTAACCTGTTGATAATGATGGGATTGTGCGAGATGAGGTTTTCTCGATCATTTACGCGAATAGAGAAGCCTCTAAAAAGCATAGGGATTCTTTTAAATTCCTTCTTGAAATTTTAGAAATTCTGTTATAATACCGCCCTATGGAACCAAGAGTTGATTATCATATGCACACCTTTCTCTGCGGCCACGCGATCGGAGAGCCGCAGGAATACGTAGAGCAAGCTCTCGCGCTTGGCCTTCAAGAGATCGGATTTTCCGATCACGCGCCCCTCGTTTCGCATGAAGACCCATCGATTACGATGAGCTTTGAACAGCTTCCCCGCTATCAGCAGATGCTTGAGGTTTTGCGAGATCAATACGCGGACAAAGGGATCACCGTGCGTGTTGGGATCGAGGCGGATTTTATCCCTGGATATGAAGAAAAGACCAAGGCAATTTTAGACGCTTACCCCTA
>CAZAOD010000106.1:0-207 GCA_964486675.1 uncultured Planctomycetales bacterium
TATCGTTATTACGCAACTTTACGCTTCTTTTGGGGTATCTTCTTTTATGAAAATCCGTTTCAAGAAAATCCATAAAATATTTAGCTACTTCTTTTACAAAATCAATTTGTCCTTGAGAATTATCCATTAGCTATCCACTGAATTGCTTTCGATTTGTTGTTTTTTAAACCGCCACTGTCCACCAACTTTAAAGCCCGGGAGCTTTCC
>CAZAOD010000106.1:217-568 GCA_964486675.1 uncultured Planctomycetales bacterium
ACAAACTCTCTCTATTCCCTTGCTATCTCCCAAATTGTATGGCTATATAGGAGTACAGAAAGGCACAACATATTGAGACCATTGGGGTTTTGAACATGAAGCAGGAATTACAGGACAAAATAAACGAACTTATTGCCAGATATGACCCGATAAATAGCTGGAATCCTGGAAAAATACGTCAAAATAGCCAGAATACACGGGATTTCAGGCTCCCTATCCCCGGATCAACGATCCACCGGAAATACAAGGGAAAGTCGCATGTTGTGCGGGTCTTAAAAGATGGCTTTGAATACAAGAAAGAACGCTACGCCTCCTTGACGGCTGTGGCCTCCGCTTCGTCAACCGTCTCCT
>CAZAOD010000106.1:578-881 GCA_964486675.1 uncultured Planctomycetales bacterium
ACAAGAAGTCATCAGATGCGGCATCTACACGCGCAAAAGCACCAATGAAAAACTGGAAGAAGATTTCACAACACTCGATGCCCAGCGCGAATCCGCAGAGAGTTATATTTTAAGCCAAAAATCACAGGGCTGGACCGCGCTTCCTCAAAAATATGATGACGGCGGTTTTACTGGAGCTAACATTGACCGCCCCGCCCTTCAACGCCTGCTTCAAGATATTGAACATGGCAAGATCGATTGCGTTGTTGTTTATAAAGTCGATCGACTTTCGCGTTCACTACTTGACTTCACTCGTCTTCTTGA
>CAZAOD010000106.1:891-1186 GCA_964486675.1 uncultured Planctomycetales bacterium
ACTCTTAACATCCTTCTCTCCTTCGCACAATTCGAGCGCGAAATGATCAGCGAACGCATCGCTGATAAAATAGGCGCATCCCGACGGAAAGGTAAATACACAGGCGGTTGCCCTGCTTTAGGCTATGACGTCGACAAAGAAAACCACAAGCTCATCATAAACCCTGAAGAAGCCAAACTTGTACGCCATATTTTTGATCTTTACATCAAAGAGCAATCGCTTCTCAATGTCGCACAAATTGTAAATGCGCAGGGCCATCGCACCAAACGGCACAACAGTAAAAACGGCAAGCGGC
>CAZAOD010000106.1:1196-2014 GCA_964486675.1 uncultured Planctomycetales bacterium
CACTATATAGGGAAGGTCGAATACAAAGGTAAGATCTACGACGGAGAACATGAGGAAATTCTCTCCGAAGATATTTTCAATCAAGCGCAGGCCGTTCTCAAAAAGAATCATCGTCCGCCGGGATCATCTGATCGAAAAAAGCACACCGGCCTGCTTTCAAAACTTCTCTATTGTAAGCCCTGCAAACGAACCATGGTTTACACTTACGCCAGAAAAAAGACCCGTCACTACAAATATTACATCTGCCAGACTGCAACCAAGCACGGCTACAGTCATTGCCCGACGAAGATGATCGCCGCGCACTTAATCGAAGATCCGATCATCACTTCCCTTAATATCAAAAACTGGGACGACATGCTGTTTGAACAACAGCGCAAAAAAATCACAGAATCGATTGAACGCATTGATGTGGAGCGCGAATGGGATCGCCTGATCGTTCATTTCAAAGATGGGAGCACCAAGCAGTTAAAAATGCAGCCGGATAATAAATTCGATCCCAAACATGAATTCGCAAAACTGCCGATCCTCAAACAGCTTCTTCTCCTTGCATACCATATTCAGCAGACCATTGATTCCGGAAACGCCAAAGACCTCAAAGAAATCTCCAGCTGGACAGGCGTGTCACTTTCGCGCATCTACCAGATCATGGACTTTCTCAAGCTCTGCCCGGCAATTCAGAAAGATATTATCTTCGGACCTGAAGAGAATTTCCGTGATATTCCCGAATACAAACTCCGCAAACTCATCCAATCCTCCGACCAGACGGATCAAATCTCCCAATGGCGCAAGATGATCATTTTCCACTAGAGAGTTTCTGC
>CAZAOD010000106.1:2024-2269 GCA_964486675.1 uncultured Planctomycetales bacterium
CTAAACTATGCCAAATTTACGCGATTTTTTGATTAACTAAGCGCCATTTACTAAACGCCCAATCTGAGAGGATTTGGCCATATCAGGCCCAAAATGCCCCTCCGGCAAGACCATGACCTTTAGAATTCGCGAGGACCAACGAACCGCCCTTTCCCACAAGCCCTAACCCTTTGACACATCAACACATAAAAAATCCCCGACCGCGTATAACGATCGAGGATTTTTTATTCTCAGAGAGACGATTC
>CAZAOD010000107.1:0-2258 GCA_964486675.1 uncultured Planctomycetales bacterium
GCTCAAAATCAAAAGGATGGGCACCGCTATACGCGACAACCCATGGCCCTTGCGGCCCAACGCGGCTCTCCTCTAGAACATATTTTCCGGCTCCTGGGACTAAGGCCCAGCTAATAACACCTTCCGCGAGCTTTGTTTCACTGACCTTAATGGTAGGGCCAGCGGCACGAATATCATCAAAATAATATGTGCCGGGCCAATATTGCTGAAATTGGATCTTATTCAGATCGTAAAGATCAAGCGTGGATGGCAGATCTGAAAAAAGAACTGTCATGCGGGTCCATTGGCCATAGCGAGCGGCATTCTTGGTCCAGACAACAACCTTGGTCTGGTCATTTGAATGCTGGCCATGGTCATAAAATTGAACAGCAAGGCTGTTATCCAAACCGTTCTCCGCAAGAGCGTACACCCAAAACGTCAATCGATCGTTTCGATCTGGACGCAGATCAACATGCCAAAAACTTTGTTCCGGGGTCGGCGTTTCCACATATTTCTTTTCTTGCGACTGAATACCCGTACCGCCCCATTTTTGGGTACTGATAAGCTTCCAGGAGTGAAGCCCTTCCTGCACTGGCTCGCCAGGGCCAGAAAAATCAACCGTATCCGCCGGATTCCATTTCCATCCATACTCTGAGGCTGTAGATCCAAAGCGCTGCTGCGGCTCGAACGATTGATAGCTTCTATCTTCCCGTATGATCTGGATATCATCGAGATAATACGTGCCGTGCTGATAAAAGATAAACTCGACCTTGTTCACATGCTCAAGGTCAAAATCCCCCGGCAGCTGGCTAAAAAGGGTGTCCAGCCTTGTCCACTGCTCATTAAAGAAAGTCTTTGTTGTCCAAACCGTAAAACCGTTCAGCGCATAATTGTTATTATCGAAAAACTTCATTCCGACCGTATCAAAGCCACCCCAAGGAAAAGGGATAACAGCGTAAACCCAAAATGAAATACGATCGTTCTTGGTAGGATAAAAATTAACGTCCCCTGCTTGCACTTGGGACTCAACGGTCGTGCCACCCCACTGATAAGCCGTCATCACCTTCCAAGAGCGCGCGCCAGAATGCACAGGTTCGCCAGGGCCAGAGAAACTAACAGCGCTCTGATAGCCCGGAAGGCCATAAGCAACAGAACCATTATTAGGTTCAAAATTTTGATAGATAGATCCGGCAAAAGAAATGGTTGTCTGAAAAACGACAAAAATTGCCATCGACAAAAAAATCTTAACTCGCTTGTTCACGATGAACACCTTTTGAGCGGATGATTATGCAATCAGTATATACGCTCTATAAGCTGTCGTCAACTGCGCTGAATTCCAGAGAAAACATGCGCAAAAAAAACGTAAAGACGCAAACCTATGCTGCTATTTCATGAGGCGTGGGCCTACCGGCCTGCATCTTTTTACTTGCCGTCGCTTGCGCAACATGCGGGAAATATCTTTTTGCCGTTGGCCAACGCGTTCGCGGGACATTTTATCGGCGGCTCATTTTGGCTAACAATCTAAGGATCTCCATATAAAGCCAGATCAGCGTCACTGTAAGGCCAAAGGCCGCGTACCATTCCATGTACTTAGGAGCGTTCATCTGGGCGCCCCGCTCGATAAAATCAAAATCCAAGACCAGATTAAGCGCCGCGATGATCACAACAAAAACGCTAAAGCCAATACCTAAGGGTGTGCTCTCGTGGATCAGAGGGACTTGGAACTTGAAAAAATACGAGCAGACCAGGCTAGCAAGATAATAAAGGGCGATGCCCCCTGTAGCCGCGATAATCCCTAAACGAAAGTTTTGCGTAACCTTGATCAATCCTGATTTATAGACCATCAATAAGGCAAAAAGCGTTCCGAACGTTAAGCCGACCGCCTGGATCACGATCCCGGGATACGTTCTTTCAAAAAATACCGAAATACCCCCGATCAACAATCCTTCGAGCAAAGCGTAGATCGGGGCGGTTACAGGCGCTGTCTGAGGCCTAAAGATCGTGATCAAAGCGACGATCAATGACCCTAAGCAAATAGGCATGAAAAACGGCATAAAGCGCCATGGCTCGCTCCATGACCAAAGTGCCGCGATCAAAACAAATAACCCCATGATGAATGTCTTATTTACCGCTCCGGAGATGGTCATGGCCTGACCCGACCCTGACAACGCGGCATTGCTGAACGTATTATCCCGTAATGCTGGATTTCCTGAGCGCATATCACCCTCCTTGGATCCGCCAAAATTGAACGTTAATAATATATTGATTCTACCATCTCT
>CAZAOD010000108.1:0-2021 GCA_964486675.1 uncultured Planctomycetales bacterium
TTCTTAAGGGCGCAACTTTCTGCGATCAAACATTTAGTCAGTTATGAAAATCGCCAGGAAGGCGTTGTATTGCAGTTAAGAGTTGTGAGAAGTTTTAAAGAGATCGATCAGGTAAGAAATCTTATGGATGAGATCGGGCTTAATATTCCGCTGTCTGTAGATATTGAAGTCGCTGCTAATCTTTATGAGATTAATGAAATCTTAAGCGCGCAAACTAATATTTCCGAAATATCTCTTTTGAATCCATTGCGATTCACGTCGGATTTGATGGCGCTGGAGCGAGACAATATTAACGGCAATGACATCACTGAAAAAGACCAGAAATATCAGCTAACACGTCCTGTTATGATCTTGGCTACGGCCGCAAGAAAAGCAGGAATTCCTTTTTATGTTGATGCTTCTTTAGCAAGTTACGTTAGCGATCTTGGCCAGCAGGTAAAGGGTCTGCCTCCGCAGAATAAAGACACGGAGCTTGTTTTCTATATTCATCCTTTAACGGGAAAGATTGTTCCTATCGTTAGAAGTTTGATCTCCGATCAAGGCGGAGTCGCTTCCTCTACTGTAAAAGAGCAAATTGTTGAAAGCTTAGTAGCTTTGATGGGTTCATCCAGCTTCGCAGGGAGCCGATTGGGGTTGTATAGCGCTGGTTTTAAAGCGGGCGAAGACGGAAGGCAGCAGGTGGTTTTAGACGCTGTGATGGCACGGCAATATAAAGGCGAAGACGCCACGCAGATCATCGCGTCTGTTTTTGGCTTTCCGGTAACGCTGGCTGATCTTTACGAGACAGCGCAGACCCTTTTCTCGAGTGGCTATGCTGAGGCTTATGCCGAGGCGGAAAAGCAATTCCAGCAAAAAGCGACGGGCAGCTTATCGCCAACGGGCGGTATTGATTTTGCTTCGCTGTATAAAGAGATGAACATCAAAACTGATGATCAAGGTCTTCCTTTGGCAGTTCAATTCCAGGATATGGAAAGGATCCATTTTGACAGCCTTGCGCCGATCATTATTCAGATGGTCCCAGCGCATAACCTTCCCTTGATCTTAGGATTTGAAACGCCACAGATAGATAGCGCGCAGGTCGTGAGAGTATCTGGATAGATTACAGCAAGATATAATCCATGAAGCAGCAAAAGCCCCTTTGACGTTTGACAGAGGGGCTTTTTAATGGTATTGATAAAAGGAATCCAAAAGCTGCCATGAAAGGAGTTGAAGGTCATGGAGGAAAGAAGATCCTACCGGCGTTTCAATATAGAGCTTCCCGTCCAGTATAAATTTGCCGCTTTTCAAGAGGGTATGACCAAATCTTCAACTCTAGATGTGAGCGCCAATGGTTTGCGTTTTCGCGTGAAAGATAGGCCCGGGGTTGATGAAGAAGTCCATCTTGTGATCTCTTTGCCTGGAGGAAGGCCTGTGATGCTGGCGGCAAAAGTCGTTTGGTGCCAGGAGGCAGATCGTGGTGACTATGAAATAGGTTTACGGCTTTCTGATACCAGATCAGAAGATGGCAAGGCATTCATGGATTTTTATTCTCAGCAGCTTTTAGGCTTTACTGAAACCCACAAAGACCAAAGCCGTATTGTCCGATAAGACCCGCATCACTGTGAGAAAAATACAATTCTTTTACCCTTTATTTCTTATTTTTTTCTGGGTGTCTATGGCTCATGCAGATCAATTGGTTAAAAAACCTAATGTCAGTGGGCAGTTTTATTCCGCAGACCCAAAAGTGTTATCACGCCAGATCGATGAATTCTTGAAAAAAGCGGACATTCAGCCTTCTGAAAAAAGAGTTGAGGTGGTGATCGTCCCTCATGCTGGTTATGTGTATTCCGGGGCTGTGGCCGCTTACGCGTATAAGGCAGCCAGCAAGACCCCTTATCGAACGATCGTCGTGATCGCGCCTAGCCATCATGTTGGATTTGCTGGGGCATCGGTATGGCCTCAAGGATCTTTTGAAACCCCTTTGGGATCGATACCTGTTGATCAAGATTTTGCTACTGATCTTATTACGCGATCTAAGGAAT
>CAZAOD010000109.1:0-1996 GCA_964486675.1 uncultured Planctomycetales bacterium
CGATGGTGGATGCCACTGATTTCGCTTCAGGCCTTATCCCTGATCCTGTTATCGGCGGGGGAACAACGCCACCGCCCCCAGTGAATTGTGCTCAATATAGTAGTAACGAGGCGGCTTGTTGTGGTCAGAGCCAGTGCATTTGGAGAGAATACTATCACCTTAATAATGTTACAACGTCTTGTATTTCCAAGAGTTCCGCGCCATCATCATGTGATAGTTATAATTTGCTTTCTTGTTGCTGTATTAAAGAGGTTGGCTACAGCGGAGGAGGGCCTGTTCCGGTTTGTACACAGTAGTTGTTACCGTTAAAAAGATGAGAAGAAAAAGATCAGAAGATAACCTTATTCGCCGCTATCTCTTGTGGTGCTATAAGATGACCAAGGAAGAGTTAGAGCGTGTTGACCGCAAATTCACTCAGCTGAAGGTTGATGAGTTTGTCTTGCGTGACCTTAATGGGCAGATGAAGTCTTTGAGAGGAAAAGACAGCGAAGAATTCTTAAAGAAGATCGAGGAGTTCACAGAATACATGGCAAAGAAGAAAGAAAATGCTGATCTCGAGAAATTTGTTGATGCTTCAGCAAAAAAACGTAAGCCACATTATCTTTACCTTGAAAAACGCCTTAGCGCTATCGAGAAAGCGATCACTTCATTTCTGGGAATCGCGGAGTTAAGAAAGATTCGTGATTTTTACGATCAAGAAATGACCCGCCGCATTCTGGAATCTAGAGAACATACTTAGAAATAAATACTAAGCACAAAGCCCGAAATCCGAAATAATATCAAAATCATAAAAATAAAGGCTTAAGGCGTTAATGATCTGGCTTTGAGTCTTGAATTTTGATCTTTGGAATTTGGAGCTTGTTTGGTTTTTCGTACTTCGGATCTCGGGATCGCCTTACTTGTTCATTCTTTGCATATCCCGTATTTGCCGCTTCTGATCTTCCATGAAGCGTTTCTGCTGTTCTTGCTGGGATTGCTGAGAGGATTGTTGACTTTTGTAATCTTTAAGCTGTTGGCGGTAATCGTCCATTGCCTTTTTGCGCTCAGCATCAACTTTTTTGGGAGAAAAATCGCCGTATTTAGGCTTGATGTTCATAAGGTCGCGGTGTTTTTGCTGCAAATAGCTCATCGACATGCCGAGCCCCCAGACAAAAATAAACGTGCAGATAAAAAGTATGATCAGTCCACGCATACTTAAAGTATAGACAAAAGAATAAGTTATGGCAACTGAAAAGCCATTTTTGGCATGACACGATCTAGTGCGCGTACTTTTTGTTTGACTCAACAACTCTTTAAAGATAATCTATAAATCATGATCAGCAAACGCCATATTCCCTTTCTTTTTGAGCTATTCTGCCTTCTGTCGGATAATCGCCGAGGCGAGGCGGAAGTCCTGCGGGAATTTCTTTCCAGTCTTGGCATCAACCCTTTTGACATTATTATCGCTGAGAAAGCTGGTTTTTTTCGTGTCTTCGTTTATTTTAAGGATAGGGTCCTTGCTCAGAATGCTCGTCGAAAAGCTAATGCTTTCTTACGTGGGAAAGTATGTTTTAAGGTCCGTAAGATCCGCAATGAGAATTGGAAGGTCAAGACCGCTAAGAATTTCTCGACTTTTGCCCTGACAAAAAGATTTGATATCGTTCCATCCTGGAAGCGAAAATCCTATCGCAAGACACCGCGCACGCCGATCATTATCGATTCTATCAATGCCTTTGGAACAGGTTTGCATGAGACAACAAGCTTTATGGCTCAGCTTGTGGAACGTCAGGCGCAGAGGTTTCAAACTTTTCTGGACATCGGGACAGGGACAGGCCTTTTGGCGATGATCGCGCTTCATTGCGGCGCAAAGAAAGTTGTAGGGATCGACTTTGATCGAGATGCTGTTGCTGCAGCTCGGCGAAATCTTAAAGTTAACGGGTTTGATCCCATGCAAGTCAGGTATGGTAATATTAAGACATATCATACTCAAAAGCCTTTTGAGTTCGTTGCGGCCAAT
>CAZAOD010000110.1:0-1876 GCA_964486675.1 uncultured Planctomycetales bacterium
AAACGAGGATTTTGGTGTTTTACGCCTGATCGTTAACGATCCTGAAGGAGCCTTGCAGGCCTTAAAAGCAAACGGTTTTGTCGCTTCATTGACCGAGATCGTTGCTGTCGAGGTTGAAGACAGCCCTGGAGGGTTGGCCAAGGTCCTTTCTGTGCTCAACGATCACGATTTGAACGTTGAATACATGTATGCCTTTGTCGAGAAGACTGAGAATAAAGCTATTTTAGTTTTTCGTTTCGACGATATTGATAAGGCGATCACCGCTTTGACCAACGCCAACATCCGTGTTGTCGGTAAAAAAGATATCCAAGGACTTTAAGAGATGGCAACATTATTTCGCGATAAGGCTGTCGAGAGCATCGAGCGCGGTGCTTTAGAGAAGTACCAGTTGACCTACCTTAGAAAGAGCGTTGAGTCGGCCTTGAAGACGCCCTTTTATCAAAAGAGATTAAAAAAAGCAGGGATTTCTTGTGGGGATAAGATCAAGAGCCTGGAGGATCTTGATCGCATACCTTTTACGGTCAAGGATGATCTGCGTGAGTCATATCCTCGTGGACTGCTCGCTGTAGATATCAAGGATGTGGTCCGTATCCATACCTCTAGCGGCACTACAGGTATTCCGACGGTCATTTACCATACACAGCATGACCTTGATTGCTGGACAGAACTTGTGACCCGTTCTATTTACGCGTGCGGCGTGCGCGATGAAGATGTTTTCCAGAACATGATGACTTATGGGATGTTCACGGGCGGTTTAGGTTTGCATTATGGAGCGGAACGCCTAGGAGCTCTGGTTATTCCATCGAGTTCCGGCAACACGCAGCGTCAATTACAGCTGATGAAGGATTTTCAGACTACGGTCGTCCACGCCACGCCCAGTTACATGTTCCACCTTGCCACAAAGATAGGCGAATTTGGATTTGCATTGAAAGATCTATTCTTAAAGAAAGCCTTTTTGGGCGCTGAACCCTATTCAGAAAATACGCGTCGCAAGATCGAGGACATTTTTAAGATCGATGTCTATAATTCTTACGGTTTAAGCGAGATGAACGGTCCAGGAGTGGCGTTTGAATGTGTTGAAAAGAATAATATGCATTTATGGGAAGATGCCTATATTATGGAGATCATTCATCCTCAGACTGGAAAAAGGGTCCCGGATGGAGAAGAAGGAGAGCTTGTTTTGACAACGTTATGCCGCCAGGCGACGCCACTTTTGCGTTATCGCACGCGCGATCTGACGATGATCATGCCTGATCCGTGCCCTTGTGGACGTACGCACCGACGGATCTTCCGCATCACAGGACGCACGGATGATATGATGATCATCAATGGCGTGAATGTGTTCCCCTCGCAGATCGAACAAGTGATCATGCGCGTTCCGGAGGTAGGGAATAATTATCAGATATGCTTAGCGCGCGAAGGTGCTTTAGACCGGTTGACCGTTAAAGTGGAGATCTATTCTAAATTGTTCGCTGGCGACCTATCCGAGCTGGAAAAACTCAAGGCAAAGATTCGCGACATGCTTAAAGCGTCCATTGTCATCACTCCTATTGTTGAATTGCATGAACCCGGAAGCTTGCCGTCTTTTGAGCTAAAGTCTAAGCGTGTCGTTGACTCACGAGAGAAATTATAACCTTTGGGAGGATCTATGGCAAAGGAACGATTATCCATGCGAAGGTTTAAAGAGGTATTGAGGCTCAAATTCAACCACGACCTGACTAACCGCCAAATTGCAAAGAGCTGTGCCATTGCTCCTGTTATTATGGGAAAGTAGTTGGATCTGGCTCACCAGACCGGCATTACCTGGCCGCTGCCCGAAGGGATTTTTTTGAAATCGTCGATCGACCGACGCTCAACCCGCTGCCTGCTCACCGCT
>CAZAOD010000111.1:0-1467 GCA_964486675.1 uncultured Planctomycetales bacterium
GTTTCTAGCTTATTTCTTCCTGTCCCTTTTTGGGGACTGTCCCCTTCTTGCTTCTTGCAACTTAATTAATTTGGATTGCGATTAGCATCCATAAAACTTTGTTTCTGAAACTCAACATATCTAGCCTCAAGCCGGTTTTGATCGGGGTATAAGTTTCTTGATTTGGGCAAGATAAGCTCCACCTTGTGCAATCCCTGTAATCCATGTTTCAGCATTGGGCCGTCTTCTTCTTCAAGAACATCTTTTTTGATTTCAATAACGTAATCTGGACGTATGCCTAGGATATTGCTGTCAAAGGCGCTGTGGTGCAGCTTGCATAAAGAAATACCGTTTTTGACAATCGGCTCCCCTTCGGGCTCTGGATCAGGCACAATATGAGCCGCATCTAATAATTCCAAGTGTCGAAGGCGACAACAAGCACATTGCTCCTGATAGGCATCGAGAACTCTTTCGCGGAAATTCCTCTGATGCAGCCGAACGCGCACCTCTGCGGTCACATATCGCCTTCTTCCTTCATCCAAATCATCCATGACATGCGGCTTCTCTTTAAGGATGGCCTTATCATCCGCCGAAACCTTAAAGGTTAAGTGCGCAGGATCATCGCCAACAATAAAAACCGGATAAATTGCATGATATCGACTACGGCGCATCTGAACAAAGTAAATGAGCGGAACTTGCCGTTTCATAGCTTCTCTCAAGCCAACATTATCTCGATGATTCGGATCTTCGCCTCGATATTTGTAAAACCAATTTCCTTCTCTGTCTGGAGCGGCGCTATCAGCATAGGGGCCATTTAAAACTGTTGTGATGGATAAGGGTAGTTCTAAAAGTCGAGGCTTAAATATTCCTGAGGGCCCTACAAGTGGAACGCGCTGGCCATCATACTGAAAACCTTGAGCCAATAACGCATGAGGCAGCACATCCCCATGCATCATAACCTGCATGGTGAGCCAGCTAAAAGCGGTTAAGCGGATCGATTCTTGCATAAAATTCACTGCCCTGTCCATTTTTTGGGACTGTCCCGTTCTTTTCTTAGTCCGTACATTCTTGTTGTAGCGGGACAGAGCTTCCTAAAATTCACTAAATACCAAATGCCAACGATTATATACTACCAACTACCTTGTCCGGGACACTTCTATCAAAACCCCAACAACGCCAATCATTTACCTAGAAACGCTCTGGGGGTCTCTCTGGGGGTCTTCAAAACCCCAACAACGCCAATCATTTACCTAGAAACGCTCTGGGGGTCTGGGGTTTCAACTATTCACGGTTTTGTCAACATAATCGTGAAAATGTAGCATTTTATAGCCATTTTTCACGATTATGACTTATATTATCAAAATAAATAAAAGCGTGTCACACGCTTTCTTTGGTACACGTGGCCTAGTTAGCCTAAGATCTCAAATTCAAAGAAAGGGCCGGGCGCTAATGGCGCCCGGCCCAAAAAGACTATCCTTTAGATCTAAG
>CAZAOD010000111.1:1477-1813 GCA_964486675.1 uncultured Planctomycetales bacterium
CAAACATCTTACATGCCTTTTCTTCTGAAAACTCCATAACGCGTGGATCATAGCACAGGTGATTACCTGCGGCAACGCCAGCATTCCTTGCCATCATCTCTAAAAGATCAAAACCTAAGAAAATATGATACAGCAGTCTATGAAATATGTAAAGGGACGCTGGTAGGCCTGCGTTTATTTATCAAAAAAGAAAAAATCTACATCCATGAATCTTGATCCTATGTCAGGCCTTAAAATTTGAGCAGACGTAAGCAAGACAAGATTCCCATCTTTATTGAAAACGAACAGATACCTTACCGTAGCCATCACGGGGTGCCAATAATGCCAAACCTCTTT
>CAZAOD010000112.1:0-1618 GCA_964486675.1 uncultured Planctomycetales bacterium
TCTCGGGCAATTCCCCTTTTTTAATTGTTTAAATCTTGAATAAATAAATTATTAGGTTGCTCTTGAATAGAAATACTACAAAATATATTATTTTAAACTAAAAATTATTATCTCAAATTCATCATAACCTAACACTCTTGAACATACGCCTTTATAATGAGCTATTGTCAATAGTTGTGTATGGGATTTAGGCGGCGATCCGTTTTTCTTCAATACCATTAACGAATTTCACTCCCTTAACAACATCTGCCAGGCGCTCCGGACGATGTAATCGAATCCATCTTTTCTGAGCGCATTGACATAATTTAAACGCCATGGAGAGGACAGTGCTTGCTGAAAAACAGCCTCTCACTTTATGGGTTCGCAACCGAACCGTCGCAAAGGTCGATTCAATCGGATTCGAGGTCCGAATGTGACGCCAGTGTTCAGCAGGAAAATCATAAAAGGTAAATAAAGCATCATGATCCTTTTCCAAACATTGAACCGCTTTGGGATATTTGGCTTCATACGTCTTCATGAAATCGTCAAAGTGGCGCTGGGCTTCATCCTTGCCTGCAGCCTGCCAAATCTGGTGCAACTTGGACTTGGCTTGGGCTTGAAGGCTCTTGGGCAAACTATTCAGCACGTTAGCCGTTTTGTGAACCCAGCATCGTTGCCAACGGGTACCGTCGTAGACTTTGCTTAACGCTTTCCAGAAACCCAGAGCCCCGTCGCCAATTGCCAGTTGAGGCGCGGTGGTCAGACCTCTGGATTTCAGATCTAGCAACAATTGTTTCCAGGATAGCTCGCTTTCACGAAAGCCACCTTCTATAGCTACCAGTTCTTTCTCGCCCTTATCGGTGGCACCTATAATAACCAGGAGGCACTGTTTATCATCCATGCGTACGTTGCAGTAAATGCCGTCCACCCAGAAATAGACATAACATTTTCCTTCAAGACTGCGCTTCTGCCATTGCTGATAATCCTGCTGCCAAACCGTCTTGAGACGACCAACCGTCGGGGCCGACAATCCCGAAGCATCTTTGCCCACTAAGGCGGCCAATGCTTCGCTGAAGTCCCCGGTAGAAACGCCTTTCAAATACAACCAGGGAATCAATTGTTCCATGCTTCTGGTTTTCCGAAGATAAGGCGGCAAAAGCGCTGAACTGAATGTTATCCGCTCCGATTGCTGGGGCGATCGATCTCTGATCCGGGGCGCTTCCACGGACACCGGGCCAATACCGGTTTGTATCTGACGCTCGGGTAAGTATCCGTTGCGCACAACGCGCTGATGACCCCCTTGATCCTTTAAATCTTTATATTGATTTAAAACAGTCTCGATCTCCATCTCCAATGCCTGGGCTAATAAATCCCTGGCGCCTTGTCGTAATATCCCTGTTAAGGGATCATCTATAAAAGTCTCTGGATTATTTATCTTAACTACGTTATCTTTCTTCATGGTGTGTGTATCCTTTCCTTTTATTTTTTGGCCGGCTGACTGTCGCGAAACAACCAACCGGTGGATACACCACCTATCTTCCTAAACACAACTTTTGTTTATATCTCATGGTTCGATGACGGAAGCAAAAAGAGGGCTTGCTGAATACTTCAAATTTTACAATGAAAAAAGGTGGCATCA